>PUXY01000131.1 GCA_009659955.1 Campylobacterota bacterium
TGTTTAAAAAATTTACATTTTTCCCCAAAAGGGGAGGGAAGATTAAAGTAAAATTAGGATAAAAAAGGAGTGGGAGCAATGAAAAAAATCGAAGCAATTATCAAGCCCTTCAAATTAGATGAGGTTAAAGAAGCCCTTTTTGAAATTGGAATCAACGGAATGACCGTTACCGAAGTAAAGGGGCACGGAAGACAACAGGGACACACTGAACTTTACCGGGGTGCCGAATATGTAGTTGACTTCCTACCTAAAATTAAATTGGAAATAGTGGTAAAAGATGAAGATGTAGATAAAGTGGTAGATACAATTGTCAAGACCGCCCGGACAGGGAAAATTGGAGATGGAAAAATCTTTGTCTCTCCAATTGAGAAAATTATCCGAATCAGAACTGGAGAGGAGGATAGGGAAGCAATTTAGCTTTTTACTTCCCATCACCCTTTGAAAAAAAGAGGAAATTTTCCCCCAATTTCCTAATATTTAGAAAGATAAGGGGAAGGGGAAAAAATAGAATTCCGCAGAAAAGGAGTTGAAAAATGGAGGCTTTGACTACAGCCGACTTCAGTTGGGTATTTAATACTTTAGTAGCCCTATTTTCATTTGTTTTGATTATTTTAATGGTGCCCGGCTTTGCTATGTTGGAAGCGGGTCTGATTAGAACCAAAAATGTAACCACCGTCTTAACCATCAACACCGTTATTTATCTTTTTGCCTCTTTTATTTTTCTCTTAATTGGATATCCTTTGGCTTTTGGAGGGTGGGATAACTCCACAATGAGCCAGTGGGCAGCCTTCCTTTTCCAGATGGCATTTGTGGGAAAAACCGTCAATATTATGAGCGGGGGTATGAGTGAACGGATTAAAATTACTCCGGTAATTATCTTCTCTATCATTATGGGAGGGATTATCTACCCAATTGTGGTCAACTGGACTTGGGGAAGCCACTCCTTAATTTTCAACCTTTCAGACCTCCACGATTTGGCAGGAAGCACCGTTATCCACTCCACCGGAGCGTGGGCTCTCTTGGCAGCACTTTTAATTATTGGACCCCGGCGGGGTAAATATACCAAAGATGGAAGGATTAAAGTTATCCCCGGAAGTAATATTCCGTTGGTTGTATTGGGGGCTTTCCTCCTTTGGATTGGGTGGTTCGGTTTCAATGGGGGAAGTGTAGGAAAGTTTGCCACCAAAGAGGAGATAGATACCTTCGCTAAGGTTATCTTCAATACCAATAATGCCGGACTTGCCGGAGGAATTGTAGTTACCCTCTTAAGTTGGCTCCATTTCCGAAAATATGATGTAACTATGATTCTCAACGGAGCATTGGGAGGATTGGTAGCAATTACTGCGGGAGCAGATGTAGTCTCCCCCTTTGCTTCTATCTTAATTGGAGCAATTGGAGGAGTTTTGGTCTTTTATGCAGTCCCCTTTATTGACCGAATGAAAATAGATGACCCGGTAGGAGCTTTGAGCGTCCATTTGGTCAACGGAATTTGGGGAACCCTTGCGACCGGAATATTTGGAAAAGGTGTCTCCCTTTTGGCTCAAATTAAAGGAATTGTAATTGTGGGAATTTTTGCCTTCGGAGCCTCTTATCTGGTGCTCTATTTACTGAATAAAGTTATCCCTCTCCGGGTCGATGAAGAGACCGAAATTGAAGGAATTGACTACACCGAATGCGGAATTGAATCTTACCCTGAATTTAAACGGGGAATTTAATCCCCTTTTTTCTCCCCCTTTATAAAATAAAACTATATTTCTCTTAATTTCCTTGCAATTAATCTTTCCCTATGCTAAAATCCCCGAAAATTGTCGAAAGGAGTAGGTATGGCTTTGGAATTAAATCGGGATAATTTTGTGGAAACCATCAAGAATAATAAAGTGGTAATGGTGGATTTCTGGGCTCCTTGGTGCGGACCCTGTAGAATGATTGCCCCTGTAATTGAAGAATTGGCAAAAGAGTATGAAGGACGGGCAGTTATCGCTAAAGTAAACACCGACGAAAATCAAGATATCGCAATGGAGTTCCAAATCAGAAGTATTCCTACCGTTCTCTTCTTCAAAAATGGAGAATTGGTAGATGGATTGATTGGAGCTGCCCCCAAAAATATGTATCAAGAAAAATTGGAAAAACTTTTGGCAGATTAACCAGTTGGGTAAATTTTCTACACTCCTGTTTAATTAGGAGTTTTTTTCTCCTTTTTTTCTTCCATTTGAGCTATAATAGATTTCCAATACTATCCAATAACAAATTTAAATAAAGGAGGTTGCAATGCCAACAATCAATCGCTATCAAGATATTTCCCAAATCGATAAAGAGGCAAAAAAAGATTACATTGATCGCCACTCCCCATTTATCTACTGCGATGATGTTGCCAAAAAAGGGGAGAAATTTAAAGTAAAAGTAAAAGTTGGAAATGAATATACTCACCCCGACGATTTTGACCACTATATCGCCTATGTTCAACTTTGGGATGGGGAAACCCTTTTGGGACAAGCTACCTTTACCCCCGGAACTTTGGGAAATGAAAAGAGCCAAGTTGAGGTAGATTTCTACATTATCCCCAAAAAGAATAAACTCAAATTGAGTGCAATGGCTTACTGCACCAAACACGGACTCTGGGAAAGCGAACCCAAAGAGGTAAAGGTAGAAGAGTAATTTCTCCTATCTATTTTTTCCCTTTCCCCCATTTTTCTTTTCTATAAACTCTTTAAACTTTAAATCCCGTATGAAGAAATAAAAAAAAGAAAAAAGAGAGGTTAAGCGGAGGCTTTTTCCAGTCCGTAGGCTTGGTGGAGGGCACGGACTGCTTCTTCTCCTTTATCTTCATCTACCACCATTGAAATTTTTATTTCGCTGGTGGTGATCATCAAGATATTAATTCCCCTATCGGCAAGGGCTTTAAAGGCGATGGCGGCGACTCCACTATGGGAACGCATACCGATACCTACCACGCTCACTTTTACAATTTTGGGGTCAAAACTAATTTCACTGGCTTTTTCATTGTAATCCTCCAACACCACCCGGGCAAGTTCCAATTCATTTTTGGGGACGGTGAAGGTAAGATTGGCTTTGCCGTCGTGTCCCACATTTTGGACAATCATATCCACATTAATATTATTTGCCGCCAATCTTCCGAATATATCGGCACTAATTCCCGGCTTATCATCTACTCCAAAAATTGAGACCCGGGCTTGGTCCCGGTCGATAGCCACTCCGCTGACTACAATTCTCTCCATATCTTTGCTCTCCTTTGTAATTAAAGTTCCAGTTTTGAAAGGTTCAAAAGAGGATTTCACCTCAATTGGAATATTGAGTTTTTTTCCCAACTCCACAGAGCGGGACTGCATAACTTTAGCCCCCAGACTTGCCAACTCAAGCATTTCATCGTAGGAGATAACTTCAATTTTCCGGGCGTTGGGCTCTATTCTTGGGTCGGTGGTATAAATTCCGTCCACATCGGTAAAAATTTGGCATTTATCGGCTCCGATAGCCCCGGCAATTGCCACGGCGGTCAAATCACTCCCCCCCCGTCCCAGAGTGGTTACCTCCCCATTTTCGTTGATACCTTGGAAGCCGGCAATAATTACAACTTTCCCTTCATTTAGATGTTTTTTAATTTTTTCGCTCTCAATCTCTTTAATCCGGGCTTTTGTAAAATCACTGGTAGTTTTAATTCCCGCTTGGCGACCGGTCAAAGCGATGGCGGGCACCCCCATAGATTGGAGGGCGATGGAGAGGAGGGCGGAGGTAATTCTCTCTCCACTGCTCACCAAAAGGTCTACTTCCCGTTGGGGAGGAACCGGAGTAAAGTAGTGGGCATACTCCAAAAGTTTATTGGTCTCTCCTGCCATTGCGGAGACCACTACCACCAAATCATCGCCTTTTTCCCGGTAACTTTTTACGATGTTTGCCACATTTTTAATCCGCTCCAAATTTCCTACGCTGGTTCCACCAAATTTTTGCACAATCAACATTCAAATGCCTCCCATCGTCGTTTGGTAAGAGCCTAAAGATACCCTTCTTTTCTAAAATAGTCTATAACTTTTTTATAGATTGGCATTTTTAGATGCCAAACTTGGTCAAAAAGTTGCTCCAAAGGCACAAATTTATAGTCGGAGAACTCCGGCGACGCCGTTTTAATATCAATTTTTGCCCCCGGTTTTAGCTTGACAAGGAAATAGCGTTGTTCTTGCCCATCATAGGGATACATTTTTTGGGCAACCCGGGGAGGGAAATCATAGCGTAAAAGTTGCTCCATTTCGGCAATGACTTCCACCTCATCGGTGCCTATCTCCTCTTTCAATTCCCGGAAAAGGGCTTCCCTATAATCTTCCCCCTCATCTATTCCCCCTTGGGGAAATTGCCACGCCCCGCTTTGGTCATTCCGTTTACATATTAAAACTTCAACTTTTTCTGGATAGTTGGAGGAAAGGACAACCGCCGCAACATTGGGTCGATACCTTTTTCCCATTTTATATCCTTTAATTACTCCAAATTCCCCCAATTTCCCCTCCCTCTCCACTTTTGAGTTTAACTCAAAATTCTATCATAAATAGACCTTCAATTCCCGATAAAGGGAGTCCCGCTCCACGGGAATATATCCGCTATCTTTAATGGCGTGAACCAACTCTTCTACCCCTACTCCATTGGCGGAGTTGGCTCCGGCAGAGGAGTTTATCGACTCCTTTTGGATTGTGCCGTCCAAATCGTCGGCTCCGTAACTTTGGGCGACCAACGCCAGTGGGAGGGTAGTGGTTACCCAATAAGCTTTGAGATGGGGGATATTTTCCAAAATTATCCGGGCAATGGCGAAAGTTTTCAAAATTTCAATGCTACTTAAAAACTTTTCCACTTTTAAAAAGTTATTTTTCCGTTGGTAAACCAGTGGAATAAAGGCGTTAAATCCCCCGGTCTCCTCTTGGAGTCTTTTCAATCTTTCCATATGGTCGATTCTATCCTCCCGGCTCTCAATGTGTCCAAAAAGCATTGTGGCATTGGATTTCCGTCCCCGCCGGTGCCAAAGTTTGTGGATTTTGAGCCAATTTTCACTGGAAACCTTCCCTTTGCAAATCTTTGCCCTAACTTTTTCTGCAAAAATTTCCGCCCCACCCCCCGGGAGGGAGTCGACCCCCGCCTCTATCAAATCGTCCAAAATCTGGTCATAACTTTTTCCGGTCAATTGGCTAAAAAAGTTTATTTCCGCCGCGGTAAAGGCTTTAATATGAACTTGGGGAAACTCCCTTTTAATTTTCCGGACTATCTCCAGATAGTAGTTATACCCCACCTCCGGGTTGTGGGCGGAGACGATATGGAGTTCCTTTGCCCCCCTCTCTCCCACCGCTTCCCGGGCGATTTTTAAAATTTCATCAATCGACAAGGTGTAGGGGTTGGGGTTTTTCCGATGGGCGGAAAAGGCACAAAATTTGCAGACATCTTTACAGATATTGGTGGGGTTGATATGGCGATTTATATTGAAAAAACTCTTTTTTCCATACTTTTTCTCCCTAATTCTGTTGGCTTCCTCCCCCAGTCTATGGAGTTCCCATTGATACATTTCTACCACTTCCCTCTCCTTACTTAAAGTATAATTTTTCAATCATACCACAAGGAGGAGAGCAATGGAGAGTAGTGGGGAGTTGAGGGAGTTACGGGAGTTGATTTACACCTCCGACAACGATTTGGAAATTACCCGGGCTATCCGGCAAGCTATCCAGAATGGAATTAAACGGCGGAGAATAGAGGGGGGAAAGGATTTTTTTGTAAAACAGACCCATCAAATGGACCAATTTATCCGGCTTATTTACGAATATCTTTTAAAAAAGAATTTCCGGGAGTATCGTCCCCTTCTCTCCCAAATTCCGATAACTTTGGTGGCATTGGGGAGTTATGGAAGGGAACAACTCTCCATCTATTCCGATATCGATATTATGATAGTGTATGAGGAGACCCCCGGATATAACTTAATTCACCTGATTGAAAATTTTATTCAGATGGTGTGGGATTTGGGACTGAAAGTGGGGCATCGTGTCCATCAAGTTGAGGAGTTGGCGGAGGTGGGGAAAAGTGATATTACAATTAGAAATGCCCTTTTGGAGAGTAGATTTATAGGGGGGTCCAAACTCCTATGGACTAAGGCGGAAAATTATCTGGGGAGACTCCGCCGGTGGAAGGTGAGGGAGTATCTCCGGGAACTTTACCACAACTATTTGGAACGGCATCGGAAATATCCCATTTCTATGGAGCCCAATATTAAAGAGGGGTGCGGGGGAATCCGGGACGCCAACACCCTCTATTGGATTATCAAAACCCTCTACAACTATCCCAATAGCAGTTATCTGGTGCCCGATTTTATTTCGATGGAGGAGTATTCCCGCTATCGGAGTAGTTTGGAGTTTCTCTTCAAAACCCGGGTTTTTCTTCATCTGGTGGCAAAAAGAAAAGTGGAAGAGGTGCGATTGGAGTATCAACGGGAGATAGCGGAAAAGATGGGTTACAAGGACACCCCGCGACTCCCCCGGGAACGGAAATTTATCCGGGATTTGTTGGAGTGTCTCTGGACTATCAATATTGTCTCCCATAAAACAATCCGGAAACTTATCAAAGGGTATCTCCGGGGAGGGTGTCCATTGGAAAAGGTAAAAGAAGGGCGAATTGCCCCCGGTTTTACCCTGATTGATGGGGTTTTATCGGCAAAGTTTGCCCCTCTTCTCCCCCCTGAAAAACGATTTGAGATAGTGGAAAAGACCCCCTTTCTCCGGGGAGATATTTCCGTAGTGGAAAATTTAGATGGGGTTGAGGTCAATCCGGAAAAATTACTCCCCCTTTTGGAAAAGAGCCCCTCCTATCCCAAACTTCTCCTTCTCTACAAAAGTGGAAAAATTGAGAAATTGATCCCCCCTTTCAAACGAATTAAACACCTTGCCCAATTTGATGGCTATCACCAATATCCGGTAGATATCCACTCCCTCTATACCCTCAAAGAGTTGGACACCCTTTTGGAGAGTAAAACCGGATTGGAGGGGAGAGTGGTAGCCCAGTTGACTCCCCGGGAGAGGATAATTTTGAAACTGGCGGGAATTCTCCACGATATTGGAAAGGGTTACAAGGGAGACCATTCCCAATTGGGGAGTCGATTGGTAAAAGAGTTTGGAAGTTCAACCCTCAAACTGCCCCCCGATGAGGTGGAAATTTTGGGAAAATTGGTCAGATACCACACTTTAATGTCTTACACTGCCCAGAAAGAGGATATTTACAATGACCGGGTTTTACTGGAGTTTGGGAGGATTGTAAAGGAGCCCAAATTTCTCAATCTCCTCTACCTTTTGACCCTTGCAGATATTAGAGCGGTGGGGGAAGGGGTTTTAACCACTTTTAAAAAGGGGTTGATTGATACCCTCTATCGGAATACTCTGGAACTCCTCCAAAACCCCCAACTTCTCAATGAGGTGGAGAGACGGCGTCGGAAAGAGAACCTTTTGAAAAAACACCCCCAATTTCAAACCCTCCCCAAATGGGTGCAACGGGCAATTTTAACCTCCCCCTCCAATCAACTTTTCCTCCAAAATCCGGTGGAAGAGATTGTCCGATTGGGGGAATGGTTGGTGGAAATTGGAAAAAAAGAGCCCAAATATGATTACAAAATTGAGACCCAAGGGGTATTGAGAATCCAAATCCTCAAAAATGAAAAGTTCAATTTCTCCATCGGGTGGTTTATTGACCGACTCCATCGGCTCAATTTGAAACACCTCTCCATCTATCGATTGGGAAGTTACAAATATTTCAAACTGGAGTTTGAAGAGAGTGAAGGGGAGTATTACATTTTCGATATTCAACAGGCGATTGAAGAGGCTTTCCGGGGATTTAAACCTTTGGAACATCGGGTAATTTTTCCTCCCGATTCAATTGGTCTGGAGTGTGATTACTCCCTAAATTATGGGGCTCTCCGGGTGGAGCTTCCCGACCGAAAGGGAATTGTTTCCACAATCCTCCAAGAGTTTGACCGGTTCCAAATCTGGGTGGAAGATTTGAAAATTATGACCACCCGGGGTATCGCCTCCGACCTTTTTATCTTTTCCAAAATCGATGGGGAGGGACGGAGTAGTTGCCCCAAACTCCCCAAACTTATCTCCTATTTAATCAAACCCCCTATCCGGAAGTAGGGAGGAGCGTTTTCCCAATTTGATGGAGTTTTAACTCCATCAACCCCATTCCACTGGAGAAAAGGAGGAGATAAATGGTTATTTTTGTATCTGGGGGCGGAACGGAAGTTGGAAAAACCTATATCACCCTCCAGTTGATGGAGGAGTTGAGTCGCCGGGGATATAGGGTAGTTGGGGCGAAACCGATTGAAACGGGAACTGCCCAACTCCCTCCGGGGAAAAGTGATGGGGAGTTACTTTTGGCTCAAACCCATCGACTCAACCCCGATGCCCAATCCCTTCAACTCTCCGATATTTCCCCATTCCGGTTTGAACTCCCGTCTGCTCCAGTGGTGGCAGGAAAAGTTGAAATAGGGAGGGTGGTGGAGACCATTGAATGGCTAAAGGGATTTGGAGATATCGTAGTGGTAGAGGGGGCAGGGGGATTATTGGTTCCAGTAACAGAAGAGTTTAAAATGGTAGATTTTATTCCCCTCCTTTCTGCTTCGCCCCTTTTGGTCTTTGATAGTAGATTGGGGATTTTAAATACTTTTCTTTTGACCAAATTCTATTTGGAAAAGAATCAGATCCCTTTTGTGTGGGGAGTAAATTTGAGGGGAGAGGAGTATTGGGAAATAACCCACCCCTACTTGAAAAGATTTAATCCCCTCTTTTTTCAGACCGATATTTCTAAAATTGTGGACGCACTCTTGAAAATTGACCCGGTCAAGGAAGGAAAATAGGAGACGAATTTGTCTCTCAAGGAGTAATTTTACTCCCACTGGAGTTGGGAGAGGAGTTGGGTGATTTGGTCAATTTTTCTCCTCTCTCCCCGGAGATGGAATTTGACTCCCAAAAGGGTATATTCCCGGGAGAGGAGTTCCAACCCATTACCCAAATATTGGGCGATAATTTTTTCCCCTTTCCCCATTTGGGAAAATGGGAGTTCTATTTTTGTCTCTACCGGAAAATAGAAAGGGGCAAACTCTCCCACTTTAATAGCCCTTTTCACCACCTCCCCATAAGCCCTTGCCAATCCTCCCCGCCCCAATAAAATTCCTCCAAAATAGCGAATTACAATTACCCCCACCTCAACAATCCCTTCCCCTTCCAAAATCTGGAGGATTGGGCGTCCGCCGGTGCCGGAGGGCTCCCCATCATCATTCCCCTTTTCTATCAATCTCTCACCTTGAAAATAGCGGAGGGCAGTTACAAAGTGGTTGGCTTTGGGGTGCCTTTTTTTCAACTCTTCCAATTTGGAAGGGAAGAGGTCAATGGGGCAAATAAATCCATAAAATCGAGATTTATGGACCTCCAAATTTCCCGCCGATATTTGGAGGGGTCTTTTCATTTTTCTTCTCCTTTTTCCGATGGGGGTTTGGAAGAAGGGGAAGGGGAAGTTGAGGGATTTGATTTATCTGATAACTCTTTTTCTCCCCTTCTTTTCTGGATTTGAGCTTTAATTTGGGAAAAAAGGTTAGCCAGTTGGGGGTTATCGGTTTCAATTGGAAACTCTCCCCTTTCCCATTTGGCTCCGCCGGGGGGAGATGGGGGTTTTGGAGGGTGAAGATACCACTCCCAATTGGGGAGATGGTAACGGAAAATAATTTTTATCTCTCCTACCGGAAAATATTTTTTACAAATAGGGTGTCGGGTATAGAGCCGGGAAAGGGCTTGTTGGAGAGGTTTTTTTTGCCGTTGCAGATGAAATTTTATGTTAGTATTGGAGACATAGAGGAGGAGGATTCCATTTTTGTAACTCCAAAGTTTGATAAATTTCCGATAGGTGGAAGGTATCTCCTCCAGATAAGCCAACAGGCATTTATGGGGAAAAATTTTGTGCCGATAAGGAGTAAACAGATGGTTCAATATCTCTTTGGCTCGTTTCATCGGATAATTATACTACTCCTTTTGGGGGTGGTTGGATTCACTTTTCTGGGGGGATGTGGATATAAGGGGCACATAACTTGGAATGATGACAATAAAACTATCCAATCCCGGCAAGATTTAAAGATAGTTGAAATAAATGGGAGTATAAAGGTAAAGTAGATTTTACCTAAAGGTTATTCAGTATGGAAATTCGATTTGCAAAAACTCCCATTGTTCCATTCCGGTTCAGGGGAACTCTCTTTTTTGTAAAGAGGGACGATTTACTCCACCCCCATTTAGATGGGAATAAGGGGAGGAAGTTTTACAAACTTCTCCAATTACCTTCGGAAAAGGTTGAGGAGGTGGTCTCCTTTGGCTCCCCATTAGCCAATAGTTTAGGAGCTTTGGCATTTTTAGCCCGGTTTAAAGGGTGGAAATTGAAATATCTGGTTACCTACATTCCCCCAGAGCTCAAAAGGGAACCGGTGGGTAACTATCTCAAAGCCCTCCAATTGGGGGCAGAGGTGATAGAAACTGGCTTGAGGGGAGAAGAGTTAAGGGAATATGTCCTCCAAATGGAGAATAAAAAGGGAAAAAGGTTGATAATAGAGGAGGGGGGTAGAGGCTCCTTTGCCAAAGAGGGAGTATTCAGATTGGGGGAAGAGATGCTCCCCTTTCTTCTTCAACATCGGCTTCGGGTATTTCTCCCCAGTGGCACCGGAACCACTGCCTATTTCCTCTCCAAAAAGTTGGCTCCCTTGGGAATAGAAGTGTTGACAACTCCGGTGGTAGGGGGAGCCGATTATCTGAAAAAGCAGTGGGAGTGGTTGGGGGGAGGAGACCACCTCCCAACTATCCTCCTTCCACCCCGGAGGTATAGATTTGGAGCCCTCTACCCTAATCTTTATGACCTTTGGGGTGAGTTGAAAAAGGGGGGAATTGAATTTGACCTCCTTTATGATCCTGTCGGGTGGGAGACTCTCCTCTCCCATAATCTCAAAGATATCCTCTATATCCATCAAGGGGGCAAAATTGGTAACGCCACAATGATTAGGAGATATGAAAAATTAAAGGGAAAGCGGGGGTAGGGAAAATTTTGGTATTATTAAAAATGAAGAATATTTCCTGAAGGAGTTGTCAATGGATTTTGGAATAGTAATTGGGTCGGCTTTTGTAACTACCATCGCCTTTGTAGGATTGGTATACTACTTTTTAACCCAAATCGATTGAATCGCTCCGTGGGTAAAAGTTAACCGATTAAGAGAGGGGTAATTGTTGAAATTCCCTCAATTTTTTTCATCGGTATGGGGTGGGGTGGTTGGGGGAGTTTTAGTTATTTTATTTTTCTTTTTTGCCATTCCTCCGTGGAGATTGACTTCTGAAGATTGGGAGATAATTAAAAGTGTCCTCTCCCTCCACGAAATTCAAATCTTTTTCGGATTGGGAGTTTTTGCCCTTCTTTTCGACTGGTTTCAAATCCGCTATGAATCTCTCCGCCACTGGAGACCCCCTGTTTTTGGAGCTATTATAGGAATTGTCGTCTATTATACCGCCATTTTAATTATAAATGTAGAGGGAACCCTTCAAGACGCCATTAAACATATTTTGATTGTTCTGGAGCAGAATCCCCAAGAGGTGGATAGGGTAAAGGGAATTGTGGGAAATAAATATGACTTCTTTATTGGAGCAATTGTAATTTTAGCTTTAAATATCCGGGCTCTTTTCCGATATGGGTTGGATTTAATCCACGGAGTAGAGCCGATAGAAGTTGGGGGACGGGACGATATGATTTATATTACCCCTTTTGCCGTAATTGGAATTTACATTTTTATTCTCTTAAATCTCCTTCTCTTCTCTTTTTTCAATAAAACTTTTACCATCTACTCCCTTCTCCTGAAAGAGGAAGGGATAACCGGCAACCTTCCAGTAGCTTTAACCGCCCAATGGAATATATTGGTATATCCCTTGAAAGTCTTAATTCCCCTCTATTTGATGGGGATAGTTTTTATGGTGGCTTTTGTAAAAATGACCCGGAGCTTTGACCAAGTGATTAAAGCGTTGAAAATTGGCTAAAGGGGTAAAAATCTGAAAAATGGGGCAAAAATGGGTAAATATTTTATCTTTTCTCTCCTCCCTCTTTTGGTGTTAGCCGGATGCAGTAAAGTGCCCTTTGGGAATAAATCTCCCCAACGAGACTCCAAACCTTCTGTTCCCTCTTTTGGGAGTGAATACAATCTCACCCTCTCCTCTGGAAGAGTAGCTATCGACGCCGACGATATAATATTGTATTCTATCTGTAATTACACCCCCCAAATTCTATATCTCTTTGATGGAGTAAAAATCGAAAGCAAAAAGTGTATTACAACTTCCAAAGCCAGTAAATATAATCTTTATCG
>PUXY01000132.1 GCA_009659955.1 Campylobacterota bacterium
AGACGCGCACTCCCCTATGGACGGGTGGGATAGATGGTACGATGGACAGAATCCACGAGACGGGGATAGTGGGGAGTTTGAGGTGGTGGTATGAGGCTGTGGTGCGGGGGTTGGGGGGAAAGGCGTGTGATCCGACGGCGGAGAACGGGTGCGAGTATAAGCCGAAAAATGAGTCTCCACCGGAAGAGCAGCTCTGCCCGGTGTGTTATGTATTCGGTGCTACGGGGTGGCGGAGGAGGTTCAGGGTGGAGGGGCCCGTTTGGTGGAATGAGCAGAGGAGTTTAACTTTCCGCCCTTTCCTCTTGCCCGATAACCTAAATGAAGAGGACCTATGGCAAACATTACTTTTGACGATGAGGATCATCTCCGAGGTGGGGGGCTTGGGAGCGAGGACGCAGCAGGGGTACGGGGTTGTGGATATGGAGGTGGGGGATTACCGTTTGGATGTGGATAGAGCCTTTGATGCCTTTGATAAGTTGAAAAGAAGGCATAATAGGAGGGGAGTTAATCGGAGTGGATTACCTTCGTTGGATAAGTTTTTCTTTGCGAAAGCGAGGTTTAAGCTTTCAGATGATACCAATCCCGCAGACTGGCTGAAGGGGCGGGCGAGCGATATAAGGCCGAATGATGGGTTGGAGTGGTACTTGAGAGGAAATAATGCGGGTATGTCCGTCCTTCCTATCGCACCGGTAGTGAGATATCATTTAAGGCAGATGATTAGACAAGCGCGCGATCGTCGGGTCTTTTCGCATCCAGTTCGCCATCGTCTTATGGGGAAGCAAGGGCGCAAATCCCTCATTCATATCTCCCACGCTTATTTGATAGGAAACGGATTTTGGGAGTTCCGTATATGGGGGTGGGTGCCGGATGATTTGGAGGGGGTGAGTAGGAAGAAGGTTTTGAATAGGTTAAAGGGATGGTTGGGGGTGAGCAGGGAGGGTGAATGGGAAGAGGTGGAAGGAGGCGAGGGCACCCTTTGGGAAAAGCTCAATTTAACGGGGGTTAGGGTTTGGTGGAGGGAGGTTGGGGATGTGAGGGGGTTTGTCGGGGGTATAATGAACATCTGAAAGGGAAGACAAGGGATGTTTAAGGTGTTTAAAAAGCAAAATAGAGCTCAGGAACAGAAAGAAGCTTCTAAAAAATTTGATTTAAACATCGAGAAAATTCTCGAAGATTGGGAAGTATATCACGCTGTAAGGGAAATAATCGCAAATGCAATTGATGAACAGATATTAACTGAAACAAGACTAATTGAGATCTGGAAAGATGAAGAAGGTAGATGGCATATCCGAGACTTTGGAAGGGGACTGAGATATGAGCATCTTACTCAAAAAGAGAACGATGAAAAACTGAAAAATCCACATGTAATAGGCAAATTCGGAATTGGTTTAAAAGATGCATTGGCTATGTTTGATAGACACAACATCAAGGTTTTCATAAGATCAAAACACGGAGATATAACTATTGGCAAATCTCAAAAGCATGGCTTTGAAAACATAGTTACGCTCCATGCATACATTAATCCCCCTTCCGACCCGAACTTTGTAGGTACGGAGTTCATTTTAGAAGGCGTTACTGATGAGGATATCAGGAAGGCTAAGGATTTATTCTTGATGTTTTCGGGTGAAAGGTTGATTGAAAGAACGAAGTTTGGAGAGGTATTAGAAAAAAAGGGAGATGTAGCGAAGATTTACATAAATGGTGTAAAAGTTGCCGAAGAGGAGAACTTCCTTTTCAGCTATAATATAACTTCTCTTACCAAGAAGATCAAAAAAGCCCTTAACAGGGAAAGGACGAATGTCGGTAGAGGGGCCTATTCCGAAAGGGTGAAATCCATATTGCTTTCCTGCAAGAGTAAGGAGGTGGCGGAACTACTCATAAACGATTTAAAGAATTACTTCAGCGGTGAGATACACGACGAACTTAAATGGATAGATGTCCAAGAACATGCGGTTAAAATATTGAACGCTACCGAAAGAGTTGTATTTCTCACGCCTGAAGAGCTAATGACAGCTGCAGATATAGTGGACGAAGCCAAATCTGCAGGATACAGGATAGTTACAATTCCAGAGAATTTGAAAAAAAGAGTTAGAGGATCAAAAGATATTTCCGATAATCCTATTCGTGATTTGGTTGAGTTTTACAGGGAATACAGGGAAAGTTTTGAGTATAAATTTGTAGATGTGGACCAACTCACCGAAGAAGAAAAGAGAGTTTTTGCCCTGACAGACAAAATCTTTGATCTAATAGGTGGTAGACCAGAGGTGATCAAACAAGTAAGGATTTCTGAAACCATTAGAAAAGACCTGGAATCACCTAGGGAAACGGTAGGAGTGTGGGAACCAAAGACAGGATCAATAATCATAAAGAGGACCCAGCTGAGAAGTGTTGAGGATTACGCCGGAACTCTATTGCATGAAGTAGCTCACGCTATTAGCGGCACCAGTGATGTTACGAGGGAATTTGAGCTAGTTCTTACTGAGTTGTTAGGAAAAGTCGCAAAGCAAGCTTTAAAAGGAGACTTGGCATGAGAAGAGATTACGGATGGGTAGAACTTCTATGGGATGGCAAGAGGGAGCGTCCTTTTACTAAGGAGAGTGTTGATGAGAACTATGGGGCGGTTAGGGAGGTTAAGAGGGTTTCTCTACCTTTCCAAAAGATAGAACTGCTGGGGATCGATAAGAAGACTCAAAATACTCTTTTCCCTCAAGACGAGTGGCCCAAGAATTACCCGAAAGACTGGAAAAACCTTCTTATCTGGGGAGACAATAAACTTGCCATGTCCTCCCTTTTGCAGGGTATAAAGATAAATGGGCGGTCTATTAACCTACGAGGTAAAATCAGGCTTATCTATATTGACCCTCCCTTTGCAACAGGTGCGGACTTTTCCTTCAAGATACCGATGCCCGAGAGTTGGAAAGGGCTTATGCCTAAAAACGAAATAGTTAAAAATCCCTCAATTATGGAAGAGCTTGCATACAGGGATATGTGGGGAGGAAGAACGCCGGAAGAAAGGATAGCATCTTATTTAAACTACATGTATGAAAGACTCGTCTTGATGAAGGAACTTTTAGCGGATGATGGTTCAATTTATGTGCATTTAGATTACAGAATGGTGCATTATGTGAAACTGATGATGGATGAGATTTTTGGGAGGGAGAATTTTAGGAATGAGATAATTTGGTGTTATACAGGTCCGAGTAGGCAAACGAAAGATTTTCCAGATAAGCATGATGTAATTTTGAGATATTCAAAAACCGATACTTATATTTTTAATAGGGACGAGATACGAATCCCTTATGTAAAACTTGACACTGGGGAAACCCGCGGTATCTTTAAAAAGCGAGCAATACTGAGCGAGAAAGGTAAGATCCCGGAAGATTTTTGGTTAGATATAACCCCTGTTGCAAGATTACATGCCACTGAGCTAACTAACTACCCCACCCAAAAACCTGAAAAACTCTTAGAACGCATAATCCTTGCATCCTCCAACGAAGGCGACATCGTGGCAGACTTCTTCTGTGGCTCTGGGACGCTTGCAGTAGTTGCCGAAAAACTTGGGAGGCGTTGGGTGTGTGTTGATATGTCCAAGTATGCGATTCATACAACAAGAAAGCGACTATTAGACATTGCAAACTCAAAGGCTCTTGGAATAAAGGTTGATAAGGAAAGTAAAAGACCAAAGTATAATAAACCTTCCCGCCCCTTCTACCTAATCACCATAGCCAACTATATGACCGATAAACTTCAAAACCACTCTGACACCATTAACCTTATTTTAAACCTCTACGGTGCATCTCCCATGAAACAGGTTTATAAATATCTTCACGGTATCCGTGAGAAGGAGAGGGAAATCGTTCATGTAGGACAGGCGAACTTTCCCGTGACGGTCGGAGAGATAAACAGCACTATAAAGGAGTTTAAAGGGTCTCCGTTTTATAAAGATAGCTGGACACTCGTAATACTCGGATGGGATTGGGCACCCGACACCTTTGAAAGGGCAAAGGATCTCTGGGAAACGCAGGATGTTAAATTAAAGCTCCTTCACATACCACCTGTTGGAAAGATACAGGAGGTTTTGAAAAAGTACAACCTAAACTGGAGAGAACTGGCTAACTTTGAGCATGCGTTTGATGAGGAAGTAAGGAAGCATTTGAGATTTTTGGAGCCGGGTTATCTGCGCTTAGAGGTAAAAGAAAAGGGTTTGACGCTGGAAATTGAGATAAAAGACTTCTGGGTAAGGCTTCCCCATGGATATGAGGAGTTGGAAGAGGAGATAAGAAGGAGAATAGAAGAGGCCAAAACAGATACAACTAAGCGGAAGTACTTCTTGCCGCTTATCAACTACTGGGCTGTGGATTGGAATTACGATGGAGTAGTGTTTAAGCACGATTTTGTGAGTTTTGATAAAAAACCGGGTGAAGGTAAGGTCAAAGTAAAGGCTACCCATAAATACGACCAGCCCGGCACCTATAGAGTGGTGGTAAAGATTACCGATATCTTTGGGGGTGAGACTTCCAAGGAGCTTATTGTAAATGTGGGAGGATAGATATGGCACGCAAAAAGAAAGAAAACATCAATTTTCATGTCCAAAAACCTCCCTCTGACATCGTCTTCGTACCTCCCGATTCCATACTTGAACCTTATCCCGAGGAAATAAGGATAAACGATCCATATTTTGATATAGTAAAAAAGCGCTTTAAGGAGTATATACTTAACGGTATAGCGTGGGCTAACAAACAAAGGGAAGCTGGCAACCCCTATGCCCGTTTTCCCTCGGAGGCCCTATGCGTGAATAACCTTCGCCTAAAAGTCAAAGAATGGCGGGAGGAAGGTTATCCCGGCACAACGGAAACTACTCGCTATCTCCTGAGATTTTGGTTTGAGTACCCGAGGGAGAAACCCTTTTGGTTTTCCCAGAGGGAAGCCATTGAAACGCTCATATACTTATACGAAGTTGAAAAGATCATCAAAGTAACTGACCTCATCCAAAGATTCGGAGCTTTTAACCTCACCGGCTATGAGGACTACAACCGATACCCACGCTACGCTTTCAGGATGGCAACAGGTTCAGGTAAGACCTTAAGCATGGCACTTATAAGCGTTTGGTCCTTCTTCAACTACCTCTACGAAGACAGGGAAAGATTTACCCGCTTCTTCCTGTTCGTCGCCCCCAACATCATAGTCTATGATCGCCTAAGGAAAGATTTTGAAACCCTATCAATATACGATGAATTCCAAGTGATACCCGAAGAGTGGAAAAAGGACTTTCAATTACAAGTGATAACACGCGATACCTTCTCGGATTCCGATAGATTTCCACCTCCCGAGGATGTAGGAGCAATATTCGTCAGCAATATTCACCAGATAGGTATGAAGAAGGGAGGTAGAAAAAAGCAACAGGATGACCTCATAGGTGGCCTATTCGGACTCCCTGATCCCGGAAAAGACCCCTATAAAGCATCTTCAGTAAAACTCTGGGATATTTTAATAAGTTATCCAAACATCATGATCCTCAAAGACGAAGCACACCACATCCATAACGAACAGAAGAGTTGGCAGAAGTATTTATGGGAACTGAACGACGAACTCCTGTTCCGACACGGTAAAGGTATATTCATGGAGCTTGACTTTTCGGCCACACCGAAGAACGAGAAAGGAGAACTATTTCCTTGGATAATAGTAGATTTCTCTTTGCGGGAAGCTCTACAGACTGGTATAGTGAAGTATCCAGCCAAGGTCGTTTTGGAATACTCCCCAAAGATCAAACGCGGTTTTTCCTTGGTGGAGTATGAACCTTACATAGAAGCAGCCCTTGACAGGTGGAGAAAACATAAGGAAAAGCTCAAAGAGTTAGGCAAAAAATCTGTTCTCTTTGTGATGACCCACGATATTTCCTCCGCAGGTGAGCTATACGAACGCTTATTGAACGAAGATGATATAAACGGATCCAACATGCTCCTTATTCACTCCGAGCTTGATAGCTGGAAAACTGTGGCTAAGGAGAAAAATAAATCTTTTACTTCCAAAATTGTTATTAACGGTGAAGAAAGGGAAATTGGAAAGGAACTGGCCGTTGAATTGGTGAGAAACCTTGACGAGCCGGACAATCCCATAGAGGTGGTTGTTAGTGTTATGATGCTCAACGAGGGCTGGGATGTACGCTCGGTTACTATAATCCTCGGTTTGAGATCCTACTCTTCTAAGAGGGAAGTTCTCCCCGAACAAGTCATTGGTAGAGGTCTTAGGAAGCTTTTCCCGAATCAGGGAGTAGATGTAGATAAGTGGATAAACATCCTTGAAGTTGTAGGCCCCCCTAATCTCTTGAAAGTTATAGACAATCTTGAGACCCTTGAAGGTATCAAAATACCGGAGGCCCCCAAAGACTTCTTTATATCCTTCAATCCACGTACAGAGGCTCCCAAAGACATGCTGTTTGAGATTCCTATGGCAGAATTTATCAGTTTCACCGAAGAGGTAAATGTTGATGAGGTACTGAAAAAAGCGTTTGAAGGCCTTCCTAAAGATAAAGAGTTGCCGACTCCATACAACGAGCAGGAAAGTCATTCTAAGGTTTTTGATTACCAAGTTATAGATCTAAAAGGTAGGAAATTAGATGAGGGAGAGGTTGAAGCCTCTGTATCCCATTCCCCATGGTACGAGTTCTATGAGCTCGTAAGATCCCTCCAAGACGAAATCCCTCTGCCTAACTCGTTTAACAAATTAAGTGCTCAACTCTTGAATTACATATCGGAACACCTTTTTAATACCAAAGTGGAGGTAGATGATGAAATTCTAAGTTTCTTAGTTAGAACAGGTTACCTCCAGCAGATGAGGCGAAATCTTCTAAACGAATTTAAAGCTCTCCTCAGAAATCCCCTCACCCAACCAAACGTGAGTATAAGCGGATGGAAATCCATAAAAGACGTGTCGGGCTTTCCTTGGAATAAGGAATTCATGGACTCCGATAAAAGTTTATTTGTGAGAATCACCCATGATGAGGGACAGGAGATCAGAATCCCCTCCGTCCCAGTGGATAACGAAATGGAGGTAAATTTTGTTAATTTCTTGAGCAGGGCGAAGGATGTAGTTTCATTTATCAAAAATATTCCCTATTCCGTAGGTCTTGGTATAACCTACTACGATAGCAGGGAGCGTAAGTGGAGAAGGTTCTATCCAGATTTCATCGTAAAGACTACCGATGGTATGTATATTGTTGAAACAAAGGGTAGGGAGGAGATTCAAATAAAGGATAAAAATGTGGCGGCCCAAAAGTGGTGTGAAGCTGTCAGTAATGCTACAGGTATAAAGTGGGAGTACCTTTATCTTCGCGAGGGTGATTGGGCAGGAAAAAACTTGTTGGGAGAATTGAAAAATGAAACGTGAATACTTCGCTTATTTTAACCTTATAAAAGCGTTGAAAGAAGGAGACGCATTCAACAATGATGCTACCGAAAACTACAATAAAACCCTAATAGACGCCCTCTCAAACCGCCCCAACACCGAACTCCCACCGGAGTGGAACATCCCCGACTTATACGCCCGTATCCAGATACTCGCACAGACGCTGGCTTCGGATAGAAGAGTGATATGGCGTAATAGAAGAGGAAGACTAAGGGGAACCGGCGTAAAAGAGTACGCCAGAACGGGAGCCCTGCAGTATAATATGCCCAGCGGACTATTCTGGCTATATCACGCCGGCGATCCCCAAAACCCCCTTGGTATTTACCAACATTTCCTGCGCCGTCGCCTCCGCTGGATGAACGAAATACTCCAATACGAATGTCCATTGTGGTGAGTTACCATTTACGACAGATGATTGGAAAAGCGCGCGATGCAAATGGCCGTTGGGTTTTTTCATCCGTTCGTCATCGTTTTATGGGGGAGCAAGGACGTATCATTCATATCTCCCACGCTTATTTGATAGGAAACGGTTTGTGGGAGTTCCGTATATGGGGGTGGGATTTGGAGGGGGTAAGTAGGGAGGTGGTTTTGAATAGGTTAAAGGGATGGTTGGGGGTGAGCAGGGAGGGTGAATGGGAGGAGGTGGAAGGAGGCGAGGGCACCCTTTGGGAAAAGCTCAATTTAATGGAAGTTAAAGTTTGGTGGAGGGAGGTTGGGGATGTAAGGGAGTTTGTCAGAGGTATAATAGGGGGTCAAGAAGGAGGTTGTGATGAAGGGAAAGAGGGAAATAATAAATAGAATAATTCCTGATGCCGAGCAAAATTTGCCGTTGTTAAGAAAACATTTGAATAAAATTAAGATCTATGAGAAGGATAAAGGTAAATGGTATATAAAAAGCCATGATGCTTATGGGAAGGAGAAACTCGTTTATGATGTTGTTAAAGATAAGAAAAGACCGGAAGAAATAGTAAGGCAACTATTTCTTTTTGAACTTACTGATAATTATGGTTATCCCATAGGGAATATAAAAATAGAAGAAAAAGTTAACTTTGGCAGAGAAAGAAAAAGAGCTGATATTGTTGTGTACCAAGATGACGGCTTAACACCTTGGATTATAGTTGAAGTAAAGGCCCCACATGAGAAATTAAACATTGCCCAATTAAAAAGCTATTTAAACGCCGAGGGTTCCCCTATAGGAGTGGCCATAAATGGGAGAGAAATGACGATTCTTTATAGACCTTATCCTAAACAGTTCGACGATAACCTTCCGGATATTCCCACATATGAGGAATATTTAGAGGTTAAAGATTCGGAAAATCCCGCAATTGAAGTTGCTGATATTATATTAAACAGAAAATGGACACTTGATGAACTTGAGAAAAAATCTAAGGAAAGGAAAAAGTCTTTGAGGGAGATCATTGAATTACTTGAAGAGTTAGTCTTAGCAAATTCTGGTGTAGATAGCTTCAATGAAATTTTCAAGATAATCTATGCAAAATTATTTGATGAATGGGAAGCGAAGAATAGAAAAAACAAGGAATTAAAATTTAGAAAATATAAAAATCCCAAGACAACTTATAAAGTAATTTCGGGGCTTTTTGAAGGAGCCAAAAAAGAATGGAAAGGTATTTTTGAAAAAACAGAAAAAATAAAACTAACACCAGAGCATCTAAGCGTATGCGTTGCGGAAATGCAGGAGGTAAAGCTTTTTGGATCCGATTTAAGGATAATTGATGAAGCTTTTGAATATCTTCTTCCTAAGGTTGCGAAGGCTAAAAAGGGACAATATTTTACACCAAGAGTAATAATTGATGCAGTGGTTAAGATGTTGAATCCGCGTAGAAGAGAGTACATAATTGACCCCGCCTGTGGAAGTGCTGGTTTTCTTGTCCATGCAATGCAGTACGTTTGGGATAAATACGATATGAAGGACAAGGATATAAAAACAGCTTATGCACGAAAATATTTATGGGGTATAGATTTTGATGAGAAGGCAACCAAAATTTCACGGGCTATTATGCTAATTGCAGGTGATGGGAGATCCCATATTTATAAGGAAAACTCATTGGAATTTACTAGGTGGAGTGAAAAACTAAAAGTGGATTTGAGAGAGGAAGACTTGGTAAGAGATGATAAATTCAAGGAACTTAATTTTGATATTTTGATGACAAATCCGCCTTTTGCAGGAGATATAAAGGAAGGTTGGCTAAAAGCACTTTACGACATCGTTCCAGATAGCAAAAGAAAGCCGGGATCTAAAATAGACAGGCATATACTCTTTATTGAGAGAGCATTAGACATGATAAAACCGGGTGGAAGAATGGCAATCATTTTACCTCAAGGTGTGTTTAATAACGCGAATGATAGGTATATTAGAGAATTCATTATGAGAAAAGCGAGAATATTAGCAGTTATTGGGCTTCATGGTAATTCCTTTAAACCACATACAGGTACTAAAACTTCCTTACTGCTTTTGAGAAAATGGAGGGAAGACGAATTGGATGAAGGAGGAAATCCAAAGATTAAGGATTACCCAATATTTTTCGCTGTGTCTAAAATCCCGTTTAAGGATAATTCGGGTAATTACATTTTTGTAAAAGACGAGAACGGAAACTTGGTATTTGATGAGAAGGGAAATCCTATATATCAAACGGATTTGTTTGATATAGCAGATGCATTCATTAAGTGGGGAAAGAAGAGACTGAAAGAAGGAGACGAGGCTTTCGATTTCTTGGATGATGCGGAGGTAGAATGAAGATGCTAACAACAATTCATAAAGGAAAATATTATAATGTGGAATATTCAATCGTTAATGTTGCTGAGTTGGAAGAAAATCTAAGAATTGGAGCTGAAACCTATCATCCAGAGAAATTAAAAATACTATCTTTCTTGAATAAAAAAGCAAACGGAGATACTATTGGACAATATTTCTATCTGGCAAAAGAATTATTTGACCCCCAAAAATTTCCCCCTAGAAAGGTAAGACTTTTAGAACTAAAAAATATGGGGAATTTTGAAATATTTGATATTCCGGAAGTTCTATCAACGGAATTTGGTAGTACTAAGAATAGGGCTAGATTTGGAGATGTGGTTATATCAAGACTAAGGCCTTATTTGAAACAGGTGGGTTTTATTTATTTCCCAGAAGTATATACCACTACTGAACTTCTAATATTGAGACAAAAGATTACCAAAGCGTTAGGGGTTATAGGCCTTAATTATTACCTTTATACGTTTCTTATGACGAAGTGGGTTCAAAGAATCCTTTTTTGGAGCCAGGAGGGTGTTAATCATCCTCGTTTTCCTAAGTATGTCCTTCTGAATTGCCCCATGCCTATGCCATCTTTAGAGTTTATAACCATTGTAAAGCAATTAATAGAAAATTACCTTAATTTAAAACAAAAAGCAGAGCAACTTTACAAGCAGGCAGAGGAAATTTTGTTAAAAGAGTTAGGACTTAAAAATTGGGAGCCAAAAACAAAGAAAATAAAAATTAGTGGAGTTGAATTTGAGGAAGAAGAAAACATTTCAATAAGAATGCTTTCGGAGGTTATAAAAGCGGATAGATTGGATGCTGAATATTGGGAAACTAAGTATGATGAATTCCTAAATAGATTAGAAGGGAAAGTAATACTAAAACCTTTAAAAAGATTTCTATCTTTAAAATTATTAAAAGGTGTAGAAGTTGGAAGTGATAATTATCAGGAAAAAGGAGTTTCCTTCATTAGAGTAAGTAATATAACTAAATTTGGCATTATAGAAAGGGATCAAAAATACATCTCTGAGGAACTTTATTTAGAGTTAAAAGATAAATTTGAACCTGAAAAAGGAGAGATTCTCTTGACAAAAGACGCAACTCCGGGAATAGCCTATGTTTTAAAAGAAGATATTAGAGGAATAATCGCTAGTGGAATTGTAAGATTAAAGGTTAAAGATATTGAAAAGGAGTATTTGTCTTTAGTAATAAATTCAATAGTTGGACAAATGCAAATATTAAAAGAAGGAGGAGGATCTATTATTTCTCACTGGAAACCTTCTCAAATAGAGAATTTGTTAATTCCCTTATTAGATACCCAAATCCAACAAAAAATCTCCCAGTTAATCCAACAATCCTTTGAAGCAAGAGAAAACAGCAAAAAACTTTTAGAAATAGCAAAAAGAGCGGTGGAGATTTATATTGAAAAGGACGAAGAGGAGGGGATAAAATATGCAAAGAAGGAGATCAAGAGTTTAAGACTTAAATGGGAAAATGAAAATGAGGCATGAGTTTCAGGCGATATTAAATTTAGTAAAAGTACTTAGTAGGGGAGAAATTCTTAAGCGGAATGATACCGAAAACTATAATAAAACCCTAATAGATGCCCTTTCAAACCGCCACAACACCAAACTCCCACCGGAGTGGAACATCCCCGACTTATACGCCCGTATCCAGATACTCGCACAAACGCTGGCTTCGGATAGAAGAGTGATATGGCGTGATGGAAGAGGAAGACGAAGAGAAACCGGCGTAAAAGAGTACGCCAGAACGGGAGCCTTGCAGTATAATATGCCCAGCGGACTATTCTGGCTATATCACGCCGGCGACCCCCAAAACCCCCTTGGTATTTACCAACATTTCCTGCGCCGTCGCCTCCGCTGGATGAACGAAATACTCCAATACGAATGTCCATCCTTCCCCGACCCCTCCCTCTTCCCCGACGGCTCATGGACTATTAAGACTTTCTTCGTCCTCCGGAAACCCTACATAAGCAAAGACGACACCACCTTCTATCTCATAGACAACCCCGTAAAAAAGGAGTGGGTCTTCAAGGTGCCCTACGTGGCGCCGAGCCAGTGGAAAGGGGCCTTGAGGTCTGCGATGGTGCGGAAGTTGGTGGAAAGGTTGGC
>PUXY01000133.1 GCA_009659955.1 Campylobacterota bacterium
TGAAATGCGGGCGTAGCTCAGTTGGCTAGAGCATCAGCCTTCCAAGCTGAGGGTCGCGGGTTCGAGTCCCGTCGCCCGCTCCACCAATTTTTGGAAGAGGTTTAAATGGGAAAAGAAGTCAATAGTAAAGGGGTTCAGAAAGAGGAAAAAAAGCAAAAGAAGAGAGAAGAGAAACAGGTTAAAGAGTCAAAAATCCAACAGATTATTACCTATTTGAAAGAAGCCAAAGAGGAGTTGGATAAAGTAATTTTTCCAACCCCCCAAGAGTTGAAACAGGGGTTTATTTCGGTTGTATCTGTGGTAACCGTGATAACTCTCTTTTTGGCGTTGGTCAATTTTATTATGGGGAAACTGGTGGAAATTTTGCTTTAAGGCTAAAAAATGGAGAGCAGTAATAAGAAGAAATGGTATGCCCTTCAAGTCTATTCTGGAAGTGAATTGGCAGTAAAAAGGGCAATAGAAAATTTAAAACTCCAGTTGAAAGATGACCGGATTGGACGGGTGGTAGTGCCCACAGAGCAAGTTATTGAAGTTAAAAATGGAAAAAAAAGAATTTATGAAAGAAGTCTCTATCCGGGCTATGTCTTTTTGGAAGCCGATTTGGATATAGATTTGTGGCAAAAGATTCAATCTCTTCCAAAAGTTGGTAGATTTATTGGAGAGTCCAAAAAACCAACTCCATTGAAAGAGGAAGATGTAAAACTTATTTTGGAGAAAGCCCAACAGAAAGGGGCACCCAAACCAAAAGTTAGCTTTGAAGAGGGAGAGTTGGTCAGAATCAATGAGGGACCATTTGCCAACTTTACCGGGGAAGTTGAAGAGTTTGATTATGAAAAGGGGATTTTAAAAATCAATGTAACCATCTTTGGACGGAGCACTCCAGTGGAGATGCACTACACCAAAGTGGAAAAAATAGTTTAGAAAGGATAGGAAATGGCTAAAAAGGTTGTGGATAAATTGAAACTCCAAATTCCCGCAGGAAAAGCAAATCCTGCTCCTCCCGTGGGACCCGCTTTGGGACAACGGGGGATTAATATTATGGAGTTTTGTAAAGCGTTTAATGAAAAAACCCGGGATATGATGGGATATATTATTCCGGTTGAAATTACCGTTTACTCCGACCGGAGTTTTACTTTTATTACCAAACAACCTCCCGTTACCGACCTTTTGAAAAAGGCGGCGGGAATTCAGAAAGGGGCGTCCAACCCCTTGAAAGAGAAAGTTGGGGAAATTACCCGGCAACAACTCCGGGAAATTGCAGAGCGGAAATTGCCTGACCTCAATACCGATGATATTGAGGTGGCAATGCGGACTATTGAGGGAAGTGCAAAAAGTATGGGGATTAAAATCGTTGATTAATAGACATACCACTGGATAGTGGGAGCAAAACTAAAATTTGCGTGTAGGAGTTAAGATGGCTAAAAAACACGGGAAGAGATATCAAGAGTTATTGAAAAAAATTGATAAAGATGTTTACTCTTTGGAGGAGGCGGTTAAGAAAGTAAAAGAGCTCAAATCCGCCAAATTTGATGAGTCTGTGGAAATTGCGATGAAATTGGGGGTTGACCCCCGCCACGCCGACCAGATGATTCGGGGGTCTGTAGTTCTCCCCCACGGAACCGGAAAACAGGTTAAAGTCGCCGTATTGGCAAAAGGGGAAAAAGCGGAGGAAGCCAAAGAGGCGGGGGCAGATATTGTAGGGGAAGATGAAATTCTGGATATGATTAAAGAGGGGAATTTGGATTTCGATATTCTGATTGCCACCCCCGATATGATGGGAAAACTGGGGCGGTATGGACGGATTTTGGGACCCAAAGGGTTGATGCCCAACCCCAAAACCGGAACCGTTACAATGAATGTAGCCCAAGCGGTTAAAAATGCCAAAGCGGGACAGGTCAATTTCCGGGTAGACCGGAAAGGGAATATCCACGCAATGATTGGAAAAGCCTCTTTTACAGAAGAGCAATTATTGGAAAATGCCAAAGCCTTTATTGAAAAAATTAATAAAATGAAACCGGCGGCGGCAAAGGGGAAATATATTCAAAACGCTGCATTGAGTTTAACAATGAGTCCATCTGTTACCCTCGATGTAAATGAGTTGGCAGAATATAAATAATTTTGGAAAAAACTCTGGTTTTTTCAGATTTTTTTAGTTAAAATTCCCCCGTTTGATTGGGGAGAAGTGGAAGGGAAGGGGGCTAAGTCTACGGACTTAGAAGGTAGGGGGGTGAAACCTTACCAAAAGGTGGAGCCCTTAAACTGCCGTCCACCAACGGCACCCTACCCAGTCTAAGGGAAAGGAGTTAAATGCGAAAAGCCCAAAAAGCCAAAATTATTGAGGAGTTGACCCAAGAGTTCACCAAAGATGTGAGCGTCTTTTTTGCCGATTATAAGGGTCAAACCGTTCAACAACTGGAGGAGTTGCGGAAAGCAATTCGGGAAGCGGGTGGAAAAGCCCGGGTGGCAAAAAATACCCTCGCCCGAATCGCCTTTGCCAACAATGGCATTGAGGTAAATTTGGAGGAAAACAATATTTTCGTCTGGGGTGAAGACCAAATTACCCTTGCGAAAATTTTGGTGAAACACGCCACTACCTACAAAGATAGTTTCAAAGTAAAAGGGGCGGTAATTGAGGGAGAGCCCCAATCTGCAGAGTATGTAGTTGAAGTAAGTAAACTCCCAACCAGAGACGAATTGTTGGGAATGGTTGCCTTTATGATGAAGGCACCCCTCAACAAATTTGCTTGGGGACTTACCAAATTGATCGAAAAACGGGAAGAGGCGGGGGCAGAATAGTGCCCCCTTTTTCCAAAGTGGGATAATTTCTCCCCTTCCAGAAAAAAGAGGTGGAAGGAGAGGGAGATTTTCCCGTCGATGGAAAAGTGGAGAGAGAGGTGGAAAGCCCAGAGGGTGACAAAATAAAAAGTAAATTTTGAAATTACAGAAAAAGGAGTCCGACGATGGCTTGCACTTTTGAGCAAATTTTGGAAACTATTGAAAACTTGACCGTAAAAGAGCTCAACGAATTGGTAAAACTTTTTGAAGAAAAATTTGAAGTATCGGCTCAACCTACCGTAGTAGCAGGTGCAGGGGCAGGAGCTGGGGCACAGGAAGAAGAGAAGACCGAATTTGATGTAATTCTCAAATCTCCGGGAGCTAAAAAGATTAATGTAATTAAAGTAGTTCGACAAATTACCGGAGCAGGATTGAAAGATGCCAAAGCTATGGTAGATAACGCTCCTACCACTTTGAAAGAGGGTGTAAGTAAAGAGGAAGCGGAAGAATTGAAAAAACAATTGGAAGAAGCTGGGGCAGAAGTGGAAATCAAGTAACAAATTTCCAATGGTGGAAGGGGTCTTCTCCCCTTTTCTCTATCTCGGTGTAACCTTTTTTTTGTATAATCCCCCCGTCAATAATCAGAAATGGATTTTTTGTCCTTAATTTTCTACTAAAAACTTCTACAGGGAGCGTCTAATGCTAAATAGTATCAAATCTGGTGAGAGACTCCGGGTAGATTTCTCCAAAGTGCCTCAAATTTTGGATATTCCCAATCTGCTACATCTCCAACAGAATTCTTTCAAAGAGTTTATAAATCTTGATAATCCGGAAGAGAGCGGACTCCATAGAGTTTTTAAGTCGATGTTCCCAATTACCGATAACCAAAATAGAATTACCATTGAATATTTGGGACTTGAATTTAAGAAGCCAAAATATACTGTGAGAGAATGTATGGAAAAGGGGCTCACCTATTCCATTCCTATTAGAATTAAAGTTAGACTGGTTGTCCACGAAAGAGATGAAAAGACCGGAGAAAAAATAGGAGTAAAAGAGGTAAAAGAGCAGTATCTTTATATTAGAGATATCCCTTTAATGACCGACCGCACCAGTTTTATTATCAATGGGGTTGAAAGGGTAATTGTAAATCAACTCCATCGGAGCCCGGGAGTTATTTTTAAACAGGAGGAGGCTCAAAATAGCAATAAACTTCTCTACTCCGCCCAAATTATCCCAGATAGGGGAAGTTGGATCTACTTTGAGTATGATGTAAAAGATGTTCTCTATGTCCGGGTAAACAAACGGCGGAAAGTTCCGGTAACTATTCTCCTCCGGGCAATGGACTACTCCAAAGAAGATATTCTCAAAATGTTCTATCCAATTTTGGATATTAAAGTTAAAAACAACGCCTTCTACATTCCCACCTCCCAACTGGAGCCGGGGAAATTGGAGTGGGATTTGAAAGATGAAGAGGGCAATATTATTATGTCCGCCGGAAAACGGCTCACTCCCCGCCGGTTGGAGAAACTCCGGGAAGAGGTCAAATATGTGGAGTATCCAATTGAAATTTTATTGGAACGGACTTTGGCAGAGCCGATTTACGACCCCTTGACCGGAGAGGTTCTCTTTGATACTTTGACTCCCCTCAATGAGCACCGGTTGAAGCGGATTTTAGAACACCATATTCCAACTTTTAAAGTTGTAAATGACAAGGCGGAAGGGGTAGATGACTCCATTTTGAAAGCCTTCTATCAAGATATTGAAACCCTCAAAATTCTCCGACAGACCGAAACAGACAAAGAGGGGAACCCTATCGAAAATGAGAATGATCTGGCACGGATCCGGATTTTTAAAGTTATGAGACCGGGGGAGCCGGCGACCGTCCAAACTGCCAAAGACCTCTTTGAAAAACTCTTTTTTGACCCGGAAAGATACGATTTGACCCAAGTTGGGCGAATGAAAATGAACCACAAATTGGGGATAAATATCCCCGAATATGTGGGGGTTTTGACCTATCAAGATATTATTAAAACCATTAAATATCTGATTGGAATTAAAAACGGACAGGGGCAAGTTGACGATAGGGACCATCTGGGGAACCGGAGAATTAGAAGCATCGGGGAGCTTTTGGGAAATAAACTCCAAGAGGCCCTCACCAAAATGCAGAAGACTATCCGGGATAAAATGAGCACCGTTACCAATGTAAATGAAGTCCAACCGATGGACCTCATCAACACCAAAATTATTACCACCACCCTTTTGGACTTTTTTGCCACCGGACAACTCTCCCAATTTATGGACCAAACCAATCCTTTAAGTGAAGTTGCCCACAAACGGAGAATGTCGGCACTGGGAGAGGGGGGAGTTACCCGGGAGAGAGCCGGGTTTGAAATCCGCGATGTCCACCCCAGCCACTATGGACGGATTTGTCCAATTGAGACTCCCGAGGGGCAAAATATTGGATTGGTAAACACCCTTGCCACCTATGCCAAAGTCAATAAATATGGATTTATCGAAGCCCCTTATCGGCAAGTGGAGAATGGGATAGTTAAAAAGGATTTGGAAAATATCAAATATTTGACTGCCACCCAAGAGGAAGAGAAGGTTATGGCACCCGCCTCCGTCCCCATCGATGAAGAGACTGGAGAAATTCTCCAAGATTTGGTGGAAGCCCGGAAAGATGGGGAAATTATCCTTGCCGACAAACGGGAGGTTAACTATTACGACCTCAATCCCAAAATGATTGTAGGGGTGGGAGCAAGTCTAATCCCCTTCCTTGAACACGATGACGCCAACCGGGCGTTGATGGGGGCAAATATGCAACGGCAAGCGGTGCCCCTTTTGAAGACTGAAGCTCCAATTGTGGGAACCGGAATGGAAAAATATGTCGCCCGGGACGCGTGGCAAATTGTAAAGGCAAAACGGCCGGGGAAAGTTATCAAAGTTGACTCCCGAAATATCTACATTATGGGGGAAGATGAGGAGGGAATTGCCTATATCGACCACTATCCTTTGGAAAAGTATCTCCGAACCAACCAGAATACCTGTTTCGACCAACGCCCAATTGTAAAAGAGGGAGATATTGTCGAAAAAGACCAAGTTATTGCCGATGGTCCCTCTATGGACAAAGGGGAGTTGGCGTTGGGGAAAAATGTGTTGGTTGCCTTTATGCCGTGGAATGGGTATAACTTTGAGGACGCCATCGTCTTAAGCGAAAGAATCAGTATCGACGATGTGTATACTTCCGTCCACATTTATGAAGAGGTTTGCGAAGTCCGGGAGTTGAAACACGGAGTAGAGGAGCTTACCCCCGATGTGCCCGATGTAAAACCGGAATACTTGAGCCATTTGGACGAAACCGGAATTATCAAGATTGGAACCTATGTAAAACCGGGAATGATTCTGGTGGGGAAAGTCTCCCCCAAAGGAGATGTCCGACTTACTCCCGAAGAGCGGTTACTGAAATCGATTTTTGGGGACAAAAGCGGACATGTGGAGAATAGCTCCCTCAAAGCCGGCTCCAGTATGGAAGGGGTGGTAATTGATGTAAAAGTCTATACCAAAAAAGGGTATGAGATTGACAAACGGAGTCGGGAAGTCCACGAACAGGAGAAAGCCCGGATTGAGGAGATCTACCAAAATAAATTCTCCATTATCGACCAACAGGAGCATTTGGCTTTAATCTCCCTCCTTGCCAACGCCCCCTTGAAAGAAGAGGTGGAGATTGATGGAGAAACCTTCCCGGCGGGGAGCACAATCCCCCGGGAAAAATTGGAAAAAATGAACATTTTCCACCTCCTCACCCTCCTCAACCGGTATGATGAAAAAGTCCGGTTCAAATTTGAAAAATTGAAGAAAAAGTATCAAAAAGAGAAAGAGGAAATCCGCCGGGAGCGGGACGAAAAATTGGAAGTATTGGAGAGAGATGATATTCTCCCCAACGGGGTGGCGAAAATGGTAAAAGTCTATATCGCCAACAAACGGAAAATTAAAGTTGGGGACAAAATGGCAGGACGCCACGGAAATAAGGGGATTGTAAGTATTATTGTGCCCCAAGAGGATATGCCCTATATGGAAGATGGGAGACCGGTGGATATTGTCCTCAACCCGTTGGGGGTTCCCTCCCGGATGAATATTGGACAGATTTTGGAAACCCATTTGGGATTGGTAGGAAAAAGGTTGGGGGAACAGATAGAAACTCTTCTGAAGGAGCAAAGGGCAGATATTGCCGATAAACTCCGGAAAAAGATGAAAGAGATTGTGGAGGTAGCCAAATTTGGAGAAAAATATAAAGAGTTTATCGACTCCCTCTCCGATGACCAACTTTTGGATTACGCCCGGGATTGGGCAAAGGGGGTCAAATTTGCAACTCCAGTTTTTGAAGGGGTAAATCAAGAGGAGTTTGAAAAACTTTTTGAAATGGCAGGTATCCCCGCCGATGGAAAAACCCAACTTTACGACGGAAAAACCGGAGAGCCAATTAAAGAGCGGGTAAATGTGGGGTATATGTATATGCTCAAACTCCACCATCTGGTAGATGACAAAGTCCACGCCCGGAGTATAGGACCTTACTCCCTTATTACCCAACAACCGGTTGGGGGAAAAGCCCTCTTTGGGGGACAAAGATTTGGGGAGATGGAGGTTTGGGCTCTGGAAGCCTATGGGGCAGCCTACAACTTGAAAGAGATGTTAACCACCAAATCCGACGATATCGAAGGGCGGAATAAAGCCTACAAAGCGTTGATTGAAGGGCAAAATGTTCCAATTGAGGGACTTTCTGAAACCTTCTTTGTATTGACCAAAGAGTTGAGAGCTTTGGGACTTGATGTAGAGTTTTACAAAAAGGAAGCCAACGATGAGCAAGAAATATAAGTATGTAAAACTGGAATGGGACGAAGAGACCCGACCCAATGATATAGACGCGGTTCAGATTAAAATTGCCTCCCCGGAGGAGATTTTGTCGTGGTCCCACGGGGAGGTTAAAAAGCCGGAAACCATCAATTACCGGACTCTGAAACCGGAAAGAGATGGGCTCTTCTGTGCAAAAATTTTTGGACCCATCAACGATTATGAGTGTCTCTGTGGAAAATATAAAAAGATGCGATACAAGGGTATCGTCTGTGAAAAGTGTGGGGTAAAAGTTACCACCAAACGGGTTCGCCGGGAGCGGTTTGGACACATTGAACTGGTTACCCCCGTTGCCCATATCTGGTATGTGAGCACCCTCCCCAGTCGGATTGGAACCCTTTTGGGGATTAAAATGAAGGATTTGGAGCGGGTGCTCTATTATGAAGCCTATGTAGTTTACAACCCCGGTGATGCCCCCGTAAAAAAGGGGGATATTTTGGTGGAGGAGGAGTATCGGCGACTTAAAGAACTTTACGGGGATACCGGCTTTGAAGCCGATATGGGGGCGGAAATTATCCGGCGAATGTTGGAAGAGTTGGATCTGGTGGAGATGTTCCACCAGTTGAAAGAGGAGCTCAACAAAAGCCGGAGTGAAGCCAAAAAGAAAGATATTATTAAAAAGTTGAAAATTGTAGAAGGGTTCCTCAACTCCGACAACCGCCCCGAATGGATGATTATGACCGTTATTCCGGTTCTGCCCCCCGATTTACGCCCTCTGGTGGCACTGGACGGGGGAAAATTTGCGGTCTCCGATATCAATGACCTCTATCGGCGGGTTATCCACCGGAACCAACGGCTCAAAAAGTTGATGGAGTTGGACGCCCCGGAAATTATTATCCGGAATGAAAAACGGATGCTCCAAGAGGCGGTAGACGCCCTCTTTGATAACGGACGGCGGGGAAATGCCATCAAAGGGAGCAACAAACGCCCCCTCAAATCTTTGAGCGAAATTATCAAGGGGAAAACCGGGCGGTTCCGCCAAAACCTTTTGGGAAAACGGGTCGACTACTCTGGACGGAGTGTAATTGTAGTGGGACCCAATTTGAGAATGGACCAGTGCGGACTCCCCAAAAAGATGGCTTTGGAACTTTTCAAACCCCATCTGATTGGACGCCTCCGGGAGAAGGGGTATGCCACCACCGTCAACCAAGCCAAAAAGTTGATTGAGGAGCAGGAGGGGGAGATTTGGGAAACCCTCCAAGAGATTGTAGACCAGTATCCAGTCCTCCTCAACCGGGCGCCAACCCTCCATAAACTCTCTATTCAAGCTTTCCACCCGGTTTTGATAGATGGAAACGCTATCCAACTCCACCCACTGGTTTGTGCCGCCTTCAACGCCGACTTTGACGGAGACCAAATGGCGGTGCATGTCCCTTTGAGCCAACAGGCAATTGCCGAAGCCAAAATTTTAATGTTGAGTAGTATGAATATCCTCCTCCCCGCCAGTGGACGGGCAATTGCAGTCCCCTCCCAAGATATGATTTTGGGGATTTACTACCTCTCTCTGGTAAAAGATGGGGCAAAAGGGGAGCACAAACTCTTTGCCAACCCCGAAGAGGTTTTAATTGCACTGGAGGAGGGGGCGGTTGACCTCCACGCCCGGATCCGGGTAAAGGTCAAAGATGAAGTGGTAGACTCCACCCCGGGAAGAATGATTATCCACTCCATCACCCCCGATTTTGTGGAGGTGAAGTATTACAATAAAGTAATGAAAAAGAAAGATATATCCGCTTTGGTGGATTATGTTTACCGGAAAGGGGGATTGAAAGTTACCGCGGAATTTTTGGATAAATTGAAGGATTTGGGATTCAAATACGCCGCCAAAACCGGAATTTCCATCTCCGCTGCCGATATTATCGTGCCTCCAGATAAAGAGAAAATTATCCAAGATGCGATAGAAAAAGTCCGGGAAGTCCAAGAGCAATATAGAAAAGGGCTTTTGACCGAACAGGAGAGATATAACAAAATTATCGATATCTGGACTAAAGTTACCGAAAAAATTGCCAAAGAGTTGATGGAGTTGATGAAAAAAGATAAAGGGGGCTTCAACTCCATCTATATGATGGCAGACTCCGGAGCCCGGGGAAGTGCCAACCAAATTAAGCAGTTGGCAGGTATGCGGGGGTTGATGGCAAAACCGACCGGAGAAATTATCGAAACTCCCATTATCTCCAACTTTAAAGAGGGGCTCAATGTATTGGAGTTTTTCATCTCCACCCACGGGGCCCGGAAAGGGTTGGCGGATACCGCTTTGAAAACCGCCTCCGCCGGTTACTTGACCCGGAGATTGGTCGATGTTTCCCAAAACTTTAAAGTTACAATGGAAGATTGTGGAACCCACGAAGGGGTAGAAGTTACCGATATTATGGACGGCTCTGCCAAAGTTGAAAGTCTGGAGGAGCGGATTTATGGACGGGTTTTGGCGGATAATGTTTACGACCCGGTAACCAATGAACTTCTCTATAGAGATGGACAACTGATTACCGAAGAGGAGGCAAAGGAGATTGTCCGCCGGGGGGTTAAATCTGTAAAAATTAGAAGTGCCCTCACCTGTAAAGCCCCCAAGGGGATTTGTGCCAAATGTTACGGAATGAATCTGGCGGAGCGGAAATTGGTAAAAGTGGGGGAAGCGGTGGGAATTATCGCTGCCCAATCGATTGGGGAGCCGGGAACCCAGTTGACCCTCCGAACCTTCCACACCGGGGGGATTGCCGGATCTACCCAAGAGGAGCGGGAAGTTAAGGCGACCCGCCACGGCTATATCCGCTACTACAATATTGAAACCTACAATCGGGACGGGAAAAAGATTGTGGCAAACCGGCGGAATGCAGCGGTGTTACTGGTGGAGCCCAAAATTAAAGCCCCCTGTGATGGGTATGTAACCACCGAAACCCAACACGAAGAGTTTATTATTGAAGTCCATTGTAAAAGTGGAAAAGTAAGACGCTTCTCCCTCCGGAAAGGGGATATTGTCAAGAGTGTAGAGCTTGCCGGAGTTGGGGACAAACCGGAAGGAAAACTCTACATTCCTTATAAAGATAGGGAAGTAAAAGAGGGAGAGGCAATTGTTGAGGTAATTAAAGAGGCGTGGTATATCCCCCAACGGATTCCTTACGGGGCAGAGTTGAAAGTTGAGGATAATGAACCGGTGCCAATGAAAGTAGTAGCCCACGAAAATGGAGTTGTCCACTTCTATCAATTGATAGGCTCCGACTTGATTCCACTCCCCAATATTAAAAAAGGGACAGAAATTGGGGAAGATATCCGCGAAAAAGGAATTTTTGCAGTAATTAGCGATGAGAACGGACGGGAAGCGGAACGGCACTATATTATCCGGGGAAGCAAACTGGAAGTTGGAAATGGAGATTATGTAAAAGCGGGAGATATTATTGCAACTCCACTCCGGGAAGAGTCCAAAGTTATTGCCGAATGGGATCCCTTTGCCAACCCAATTTTGGCGGAGTTTGATGGGGTTGTCCGGTTTGAAGATGTGGAAGATGGAAAAAGCGTTACTACCCAGATTGACGAACTGACCGGAGAGAGCCGGATTATTGTAAAAGAGTATATCCCCAAAGGTTACACCCCCCGGATTATTCTAATTGGAAAAGATAAGACCGCCGAATATAAACTGGAGCCCCGGAGCGTAATCCATGTAAAAGAGGGTCAAGAGGTCAAACAGGGGGATATTTTGGCGAAAGTGCCAAAAGCGGTGGCAAAATCCTCCGACATTACCGGAGGTCTCCCCCGGGTCAGTGAACTGTTTGAAGCCCGACGCCCCAAAAATCCGGCAATTTTGAGCGAAATTGACGGAATTGTCCGGTTTGGAAAGAGAATCAGAAATAAACAACGGCTCATTGTGGAAGGGGAGATGGCAGTCAAAGAGTATCTGGTCTCCGCCGATAAACAGATTTTGGTGCACGACGGAGACTTTGTCCACGCCGGAGAGCAACTGACCGATGGGGTGGTCTCCAGTTTCGATATTCTGAAAATTTTGGGAGAAAAAGCTCTACAACAATATATTGTCGCCGAAGTCCAAAAAGTTTACCGCCATCAAGGGGTAAATATCAACGATAAACATATCGAAATTATTATCAACCAAATGCTCCGTCAAGTCCGGATTATCGACGCCGGAGATACCAAATTTATCCCCGGAGATTTGGTCAGTAAACGAATGTTCCGGGAGGAGAATGAACGGATTAAAAAATTTGGAGGAGAGCCGGCAATTGCGGAGCCGGTATTGGTGGGAATTACCCGGGCAGCTATCCAATCCGATAGCTTTATCTCCGCCGCTTCCTTCCAAGAGACCACCAAAGTTTTGACTGAAGCCAGTATCCAAGGGAAATTTGACTATCTGGAGGACTTTAAAGAGAATATCGTCGTCGGACGGATTCTCCCAGTGGGAACCGGTATGTTCTACCACAAAGA
>PUXY01000134.1 GCA_009659955.1 Campylobacterota bacterium
AATTTCCCCCCTTGTGGAAAAGTGTGCAAATGGGACTTTTTCCGCCTGCAATGAATTGGATCAAAAGGATATTCTCCAGTTGAAGGCATCTTGTCTATCTGGAAACAATAAAGCGTGTGAAGCGATAGGAGCCTCTCTCTTTACGGAAGGAAACTATACAGAAATAAAAAAAATAGGGGAAAGTGCTTGTAAAAAGGGCGTTGGCGGGGGATGCACAATTTTAGGTGCCCTCTATTTTGCTGGAAAGGGGGTTCCCAGAGATGTGGAAAAGGCAAAGTCCCTTTTTGAAAAGGGGTGCCAATTGGGAAGTGGAGTTGGGTGTGTAGATAGGGGTTCCACTTACATTTTGGAACAGAATCCGTCCAAAGCGGTAGAGCTCTATAAAAAAGCTTGTGATATGGGGTATGGAATAGGTTGTTATAGTTTAGGTATAATGTATTTTACAGGAAAAGGAGTTTCTCAAGATAGGGAAAAAGCCAAAGCACTCTTGGAAAAAGGGTGTCAAATGGGGAGTGAACCTGCCTGTAAAACTTTAGAAGATATAAAAGGGATAGAGTAACTTCCCTCCTCCTTTCTCTCCTATTTCCCCCAAAAGGGGAGAATATACTCCCCTCCAGACCAATCAACCTTTGGGAGAAGAGTCGTCGGTAGAGTTGCCCTCCCGATGGGCAGGGGTATTTCTTGGGAGTTTGAGGAGATAGGCGAAAAGGTCGGAGATAGTCTTTTTCAACTCTTTCCGGTTTACCACCATATCGATTAAGCCGTGTTTCAAAAGGAATTCACTCCGTTGAAACCCTTCCGGTAATTCTGCCCCAATAGTCTGTTTAATTACCCGGGGTCCGGCAAATCCAATCATTGCCCCGGGCTCTCCAATAATAATATCCCCCAAAAAGGCGAAACTGGCGGAGACCCCTCCATAGGTGGGGTCGGTCAGAAGGGAGATGTAGGGGAGGCGGTGCTCCGCCAAACTTGCCAGAGCGGAGGCGGTTTTTGCCATTTGGAGGAGGGAGAAGGTGGATTCCTGCATCCGGGCACCTCCACTGGCGGAAACAATCAAAAGCCCCTGCTCCTTTTTAATTGCCCGATTTATTGCCCGGACAATCTTTTCCCCCTCCACACTTCCCAAACTCCCCCCCATAAATTTAAAATCGAAAACTACTATTTGGATCGGAATTCCGTTGATTCGCCCCTCTCCACTGATAACCGCCGACTTCCGTCCGGTTTTTTTGTAACCCTCTTCAATCCGTTTTTTGTAACTCTTTTTATCTACAAAGTTTAGGGGGTCTTTGGGCTCCAACTCTTTATCATACTCTTTAAAACTCCCCTCATCAATCAACATTTTTATCCGCTCTTCCGCATCGATACGGAAATGGTAATTACATTTTGGACAGGTGTTGAACTCTTTCTGCACCTCTTTGTAAAAGCTTATTGCTCCACACGCCGGGCATTTAATCCAACTACTGGGCTCCTGTTTTTTGGGTTGAGGCTTCTTAAACCTCTTTAAAAAGTCGGTAAATCCCATTTTTTACCCTTTCACTATCTGGAGTAGAGTCTGGAACTCTGCGGGGTCCGGTGCCATTACTATCAACTCTTCTTCCGGAGAAATATACCAATTTAACTCCCGGTTGTAAAATTTGGGACCGGCAATATCAAACTCCCGGATTTTTCCCCGGAAAATAACCCCCCGATACTCCTCCCCATAGGCGAGGGAGAGGCTCAAAGCCCCGGGGGAGCGGAATTTGACCCGATGTTTTTGCAATTTTTTACAAAGCTCCAAATTTTCGTAAGCCTTTTCAAAAATTACCACTTCCCCTTTCCCCTTTATCCATTTTTTATTGGGGTGGAAAAGGTTGCCCCGGCTCTTTTTCTCTTTTTCCCGGAGGAAGAAATCTCCATTACTCAAATTTACCACCAAACCCACACCCCCCTCCCAATAGACAGAGAGTCCGTAATAGGGAACCCCATTTTTAAAATTATAACTTCCATCTATCGGGTCAATTACTATTTTTCCTCCACTTCCCTCTACTACTCCCCGCTCTTCTGAAACAATCGTTCCAAATCTACCCAATCGGGAGATTAAAATTTCCTCCGCTTTTAAATCTATCAGAAGACTTTTATCCCCTCCGGCTCCCACTTCTCCACTCTCCTCCCCCAACTCCCCTCCCCCCGACTGAATCAATTCTACAATTTCTTCTACCCCTTTGAAAAGATGAGTTGTAAACTCTTCCATTGCCTCCCTATTTTTCTTCTTTTTCTTCTTCTTTCTCTTTACCTTTTACAACCAATTTTCCCCAATTGAATTGATGGAAGTTTTCATCGTAAACAGAAGGGGTTCCGCGGGCTCCCAACTCCTCAATTGCCCGGGCACTCTTTTGGAGCTCCTCCTCAAATTTTTGAACTTGGGCAGAAGAGGGGTGGAACTCTTTCCATTTTTGGGAGCCGGAGAGCACTTCGTGTAACCTTTTAGCCTTTTCCGCATCGGTTTTTCCTGCCAAAATGTAATAACTCATTGCCTTGGCGTGGCGATGGAATGGAAGAGGGAAGAGAATTACATGCACCCGGTAATTTTTCTCCAGATTTTCCCGGGTCTGTTTCTCCATCAATCTACAGAATGGACATTCGGGATCGGTTATCAAATAGAGATCCTTTTTCCCGTGCCCAAAGGAGAATAAAACCCCTTTTTTTACTACCTCTTTATTAACTGGGAAATTGCCCATTACCGGAGATTGGGTCTTATTGTCAATGACAGTTCCCAAAATGGAATATTTTTTATCTTTGGTTACATAAATATTCCCTCTTCCCCGGGGTGTGTCCATTCTAATAATATAGAAATCCCCTTGATCTACCCCTTTGGCTTTGGCTATCCCCTTTTTAAGCATTGGAGCCAATCTTTCATAGAAGGGAGTAGCCTTCAAAATTTCTGTTACTTCCTTTTGGGTTAAAATTTTATCCCCCCATACCAACGCTGTAACTGCCATCAGTGCTAAACCGGCTTTTTTTACCATTGTCAATTCCTTTCTCTTAAATTTGGTTTAAAATCTACCGAAATTGTAACATTTCTAAGAATTGGCTATAATTTATTTTCCTCCGGGGAGATTATTTTAAAAAGGTTTTTCAATGAAAAAAGTGAAGATAGTTGCAACAATTGGACCTTCCACCATCAACAGAATTGGAGAGTTGATTGAAAAGGGAGTAGATGTTTTCCGGCTCAATTTCTCCCACGCCACCCGGGAACACCACGGCGAAGTAATTGATAAAATCCGGGAAGAGAGCCGGAAACGGGGTAGGAAAGTGGCAATTTTACAGGATATCAGTGGTCCCAAAATTAGAATAGGGGAGATAGATGGACTTTTGGAGTTGAAACGGGGGGATATTCTCCGGTTAATCTCCTCCCCTGAAGAGGCGGGACCTTACGCTTTGACCATCAGTTACCCCTCCATTATTGACGATGTCCAAGAAGGAGAGTATGTCTTTTTTGCCGATGGGACAATCAGAACCAAAGTTATCTCCAAAGAGAGTGGGGAGTTGGTTTTGAAGGTAAAAAATGAGGGGGTGCTCTCCAGTCGAAAGGGGGTCAATTTTCCCAACTCCAATTTGGGGCTTTCGGCAATTACCCCCAAAGATGAGGAGGATCTGAAATTTGGTGCCCAAAAAGGGGTCGATATTGTGGCGATTTCCTTTGTAAACCGCCGGGAGGATATTTTAAAAGCCCGGGAGATTTTAAAGGAAGCCGGTTCAAACCCGTGGGTAATAGCCAAAATTGAAACCCGCCACGCGGTGGAAAATTTGGACGAAATTTTGGAGGTTAGCGATGGGGTAATGGTTGCCCGGGGGGATTTGGGGATAGAGGTGGGAATTGAAAAGGTTCCAATCCTCCAAAAAAAGATTATCCGGAAAGCCAACCGGCTCAAAAAACCGGTAATTACCGCCACCCAAATGCTTTTGAGTATGGTCAACTCCCCCTTTCCAACCCGGGCGGAGGTGAGCGATGTGGCAAATGCGGTAATGGACGGCACCGATGGGGTAATGTTGAGCGATGAAACCACCGTTGGAAAATATCCGATCCGGGCGGTGGAGATTCTCCGGGGGGTAATTTTGGAGACCCAGAAAATTTACCCCTACTATAAAAAGTATGAAATTGAGGATAGCGATGCCATTGCCGCCAGTGTTGCCGACCTTTGTAAGGGGTTGAATGTAAAAGGGATTGTAACCTTTACCTCCAGTGGCACCACCGCCCGGAGTATAGTCAAATATCGCCCCGATGTCCCAATTTTTGCAGTAACCCACTCCGATGAGGTTTTAAACCGGTTGGCAATGGTTTGGGGAATTAAGCCCCTCTTCACCCTCCCCAAAACCGAAAATCCCGAACAACTTATTTCCCTATTCCGGGAAAAAGTGGTAAAAGAGGGGATTCTCCAACGGGGGGATAGGGTAATTGCCACAATGGGGAGTTTGGTAGGTCAAGAGGGCACCACCAATATGATTAGAATTTTGGAGATTTAATTTTTCTTTAGAGGAGAATCGGAGAAAAGTCTGTTTCAAAACCAAAAAATTTAAATCCTTTCCTCCTTTTTTTCCTTTAATTTCCCTTTTTTCTCTCTAAAAAAGTAAATTTTTCAAATTTTGCTTCCCCAATTTGACCAAAAATTCCCAAAAATAGTAAAATTCTTTTAAAATCTTTTCAAACCTTATTCAAAAGGGTGTCCGATGTTCAATAATGAATACATCAAACTTCGAATGGAAAAAGGGGAAAAACTGCGGGAGAGTGGAGAAAACCCCTATGGGCACAACTCCCGACGAAACACAACCATTGCGGAATTTATCGAAAAAAATGCCGATGTGGCAGAATTACCAGACCGGCGAGATGAAAATCGAAAATTTGTAGTTGCAGGAAGGGTAAAATTCCTCCGATGGATGGGGAAAGCCTCCTTTGCAAAAATCGAAGATGAAACAGGAATGCTTCAAGTTTATCTCTCCAAAAAGGAGTTGGACAATTATAACATTTTAAAGAAGACTTTGGAAGTGGGGGATATTGTGGAAGTGGAAGGATTCCCCTTTGTAACCAAAACCGGAGAGTTGACAATTTACGCTACCAATTTCCGGATTTTAACCAAAGCTATTCGCCCGCTTCCAGAAAAATTCCACGGGTTGACCGATGTGGAAACCAGATATCGGCAACGATATCTGGATATGATTGTAAATAGAGATGTCCGGGAGAGATTTAAACTCCGGAGTGAAATTATACGACTTATTAGAGAGTTTTTCCACTCCAAAGGGTTTATTGAGGTTGAAACTCCAATGCTCCACTTGGTAATGGGGGGTGCCAACGCCCGTCCTTTTAAAACCCACCATAATGCACTGGATTTGGATATGTATCTCCGCATCGCCCCCGAGCTCCACCTAAAGCGGTTAATTGTAGGGGGATTTGAGGCAGTCTTTGAAATGAACCGGAATTTCCGAAATGAGGGGATTGACCACTCCCACAACCCGGAATTTACCTCCATTGAATTTTATTGGGCTTATCACAATATGTGGGACTTGATGGATTTGACCAGAGAGTTGTTTGATTATCTTTTGGAGAAACTGAATCTCCCCAAGAAATTGAAATATAGGGATATGGTAATAGATTTTGAAGATTGGAAAGTTATAGATTATAAAGAAGCTCTCACAAAAATAGGAGGTGTTCCCACCGAAGTGGTGGAAGATGAGCAAAAAATGAGGGAGTATCTCCAAAATCGGGGGATAGAAATTCCCCCTTATGTGGACTCCAAAGGGAAACTTTGGGCAGAATTGTTTGATGAATTTGTGGAGGATAAATTAATTAACCCCACTTTTGTGATTAATTATCCAGTTGAAATTTCTCCCCTTGCCCGGAGAAGTGATGAAAATCCAGAAATTACCGAAAGGTTTGAACTTTTTATCGCCGGAAAAGAGATTGCCAATGGGTTCAATGAGCTCAATGACCCCTTGGATCAGTATAATCGCTTTAAATCCCAGTTGGAGGCAAAAGCCAAAGGTGATGAGGAGGGAATGGAAATGGACGAAGATTTTATTATTGCCCTCCAGTATGGAATGCCTCCAACTGCCGGAGAGGGGATTGGGATTGACCGGTTGGTTATGCTTTTGACCGACTCTCCCTCCATTAAAGAGGTGATTCTTTTCCCAACTATGAGACCCAAAAAATGGAGTGAAGAAGAGAGTGGAAAAGAGGAAAATCTCTCCGAAACTGGAAAAGAGTCCCAAAAAGAAGGAGAGAAAAAAGGAGATACCAAAGGGGAGAGCTCCGGTAAAATTGAGAAAGAAAAAGGGAAAAAAGAGGAGGAAAATGGAAATTCTTGAACCGGAAAAGGAACTCCAATTTACCTATCTTCCCGAAGGGTATTGGAGTAACAGGAACTGGGATTGGTTGGGGGAGAGTGATTTAATTATCTATTGGAGAGCCCTTCCCCAAAGGGAAAAGAAAGAGAATGTAAAAACAGATGGAGAGAGTGCAGGAAATAAAAAAGAGTCGAAGGACTCTTCCACCTCTCCCCTCCCTTTTGTTCCAAAATTGGGAACCAATTACGCAATAGTAGGGGGAGAAGAATCCAACTCCCAAGTAGATATTCCCCTTTCCTCCAAAATCTTGCCCCTTTTACTTGCCCGATTGGCAATGGTTTTTGAACTTTTTGACCCCCAACTGGATCAAATAGAAGAGTGTGAATTTCTCCGGGAGGAGCTCAATGGAGTCAGAATTAAACCGGAATTGGCAAACCACAATACGACCCTTGAAGAGGTGGCGGGACTACTTTATTTGATAGAAAAAGCTTCCAAAATTTCTGTGATTATCGGAGAAGATACCCCAGAGCCGGAATTGACCCAACTTTTTAAATTCCTCTCCACTATTGGACTTTTAAAAGGAAAAGTTGGAGTCTTTTCCCCACTCTCCCTCTCAGAGTTTACCGATTTCTCCTTTTGTGAGGAGTAAAAATTTTTCTTTTTTTTTATTCCTTTGACCAATTATCTGTGGTAATGGGAAAAATTATCTATTTTGAATTAATTGGAAATTGAAAGAAAGAGAAGGGAAAGATTTCCCCTATTTGGAGTTGAGGTAAGTTTTGAATCTTTTGGAAAGTCGGAATTTGACAGATTTGGATTCAGGGATTTTAATAACCTTATTGGTTCTTGGGAGTTTGGTTTCCCGTCCCTTCCGTTTTACCGGTTCAAATACCCCGAATCCGATAAAGTTAACTTTATTTCCCTTTTTCAACTCCTCTTTGACGGTGTCGCAGAGGATATCTACCAACTGCTTAACATCTTTTTGGTTCCACCCGCTCCGTTTTGCTACTTCTTTGATTAATTCCGATTTTTTCATTTTTTCACTCCTTAATTTATTTTATTTAAAGTAAGAATTGGGCAAAATAACCCCTTCCACCGGGGAAAATTAAGCCCCCTTACTCTCTTCTCCTTGGGAAGGCTCTATCGATTTAACCAATTTATGGAGCCGAGAAATTCTCCGCCGGGCGTTATTTTTCTTCAAAATTCCTTTGCTGACATAACTTTGAAATTTTTTATTGGCTACTTTCCAATATTCCAACGCCTTTTCATAATCCCCTTCCGCAACCGCTTCTCTCACCCGCCGGCTAATTGTTTTGACCCGAGTCCGATAATACCGGTTCCGCTCAGTTCTCTTTTTAATTTGACGGATCCGTTTCTGTGCAGATTTAGTATTTGCCATCTACTCCCTTTTTTTTTGGTGGAATTGTAGTCAATTTTGCTACAATTTGCAAACATTTTTACCCAAAAAAGGAGCGAAATGGCAGTAAAAATAGGGATTAACGGGTTGGGACGGATAGGAAAAATGGTTCTCTGGCACTATGTAACTACCCAACCCAAAGAGATAGAGATTGTAGCCGCCAATGGTGGAAGTGGAGATGTGGAAGATTTGGTCTATATGTTGAAGTATGATTCCGTCCACGGGCGATTTCCGGCACCGGTTGAGAAGATAGACGAAGAGACTTTAAAAGTTGGAGAGAGTAAAATTAAAATTTTGAAAGGGAGAGACCCAGAGCAACTCCCGTGGGGAGAGTTGGGGGTAGATATTATTTTGGAGTGCACAGGAAAATTTACCAAACGGGAAGGGGCAAGCAAACATCTGAAAGCGGGGGCAAAAAAGGTAATTATCTCCGCCCCCTCCAAAGATTGCGATAAAACCATAGTTTTGGGGGTAAATCAAAATAGTTACAACCCTGAAACCGACCATATTATTTCCAACGCATCTTGCACCACCAACTGCCTTGCCCCGGCAATGAAAGTTTTGGAAGAGGTGTTTGGGGTTGAGCAAGCATTGGTTACCACTATCCACGCCTATACCTCCAGTCAAGTAACCATCGACCGGAAAAAGCCGGGGAAACATCGCCGGGGACGGGCAGCGGCGGTCAATATTATCCCCACCACCACCGGGGCAGCCATAGCTACAACCAAAGTTATCCCCTCTTTGGCAGGAAAAATGAACGCTTTGGCGTTGCGGGTGCCGGTGCCCGATGGGGCAATTACCGATATTTCCGCTACTTTGAAACGGGAGGTAACCGCCGAAGAGGTCAATAGGGCTTTTGAAGAGTATAGTAAAGGGGAGTTGAAAGGGATTTTGGAAGTTAGTTATGAAGAGTTGGTCTCCACCGATATTTTGGGAAATACCCACTCTTCAATTGTAGACGCCCTCTCCACTTTTGTAGTAAACGGACGGAGTGTAAAAGTGTTGGCGTGGTATGACAACGAGTTTGGATACGCCAAAAGATTACTGGAATTGAGCCAGTTTGTAGCCGAGAGATTGTAAAAGATGGAGGCGATTGAACGGGTCAAAATTGGAATTGAAACCCTCAAAAGAGGGGGGATAGTAGTCTTAATTGATGAAGAAGATAGGGAAAACGAGGGGGATTTGGTCTATGCCGGGGTCTTCTCTACCCCGGAAAAGGTCAATTTTTTGGCAAAGGAGGGACGGGGGTTAATCTGCACCGCCCTCACTCCCCAAATTGCCCATAAACTCCAACTGGATTTGATGGTATCGGAAAATAGCTCCACCTATGAAACCGCTTTTACAATTAGCGTAGATGCCAAAGAGTGCACAACCGGTATCAGTGCCTTTGAACGGGATTTGACAATCCGCCGACTCTCCGACCCCACCGCCAAACCGGACTGGTTTAAAAAACCGGGACACATTTTTCCGTTAATTGCCAAAGAGGGAGGAGTATTGGTAAGAACTGGACACACCGAGGGGAGTGTGGATTTGTGTAAATTGGCAGGACTCTACCCGGTGGCGGTAATTTGTGAGATTATGAACCCAGATGGGACAATGGCACGGCGGGGAGACCTCCAAAGATTTGCCCGGCAACATAACTTGCCAGTTCTTTACATTTCCGATATTGTCCAGTATCGGCTCCAATTTGAAAGTTTAATAGAGGAGATTGGAAGGGAAAAGGTGGAGATTGATGGGGTGAGATTTGAAAAGGTCTTGTTTAAAGACCATTTGGGAAGGGAGCATACCGCCCTTATCAACGCCCTCCACTCTACTACCAATTTGAAAATTTTCCGCGTTATGTCCAATGTAGATTTTCTTCTCAATCCCCACTTTTATCGCCAATACCAAAAAGCTTTGGAGTATATAAAATTTAATTCCGGAATTATCCTCTTCCTCAATACTCCCAAAGGAGATGGAAAAGAGTTGGGAATAGGGTCTCAAATTTTGAAGAAATTGGGGGTTGAAAAGATTAAACTTTTGGACACACCCTCCGACCATCTCCACGGACTGGGGGGATTCGGGTTGGAAATTGTGGGGAGTGAAAGATTGGAATAATTTTTAATTCTAAAACTAATTGAGGGAAAATTCAACCAAAGGGAAAATGTGGGAGAAAAATTGAAACCGACAGGAGGAGAAGAAAAGAGACGGGCTATCCTCCTTGCCAATATGGGAGGAGCCCGGAGTGCTGGAGAGTTGAAAGAGTTTCTTTTTAATATGTTTAAAGATAAAAGAATTGTCTCCTCCCCTATTCGATTCCTGTTGGCACCCCTTATTTCCCAATTGAGATACAAAAATGTTTGGGAAAATTACAAAAAGATAGGAGGGAGTAGAATCTACTCCCTTACCGAAGAGTTGGCTAAAGAGATGGAAGAGTTAAGCGGACGCCCAGTTTTAATAGGTATGAGATACACCCAACCCTATCTCCCTGAAGTTTTGAAAGAGTTAGATGAGGTAACAATCCTTCCCCTCTACCCCCACTACTCTGTTACCACCTATGGCTCAACCATCGATGGAATTAAAGAGGCGTTTCAAGGGGGGTGGCGGGGAAGTTGCTATCTGGTGCCACCCTATTTTGATGACCCTTATTACAACCGCTCCATTGCCGATCATATTTTAAATAATCTTCCCAAAGAGAGTAAAGAGTATCATCTTATATTTTCCGCCCACGGACTTCCAGAAAAATTGGTCAAAAGGGAGAATGACCCCTACCCCACGCAAGTGGAAAAGCAGGTTGAAATTTTGAAAGGATTAATCGGTAACCGGGTAAAATCGGTCTCTCTGGCTTACCAATCGAGATTTGGGATAGGAAAATGGTTAACCCCCTACCTCAATGAAGAGTTGGAAAAAATGACCGGAAAAAAGGTAGTAATTTATCCAATTTCTTTTATTATAGATAACTCCGAAACCGATTTGGAACTTAAAATAGAGTATGGAGAGCTTGCCCGCCGAATAGGACTGGCGGATTATCGGGTAATTTCCGCCCCTAACCATTTTATAGCCCACACCCTCCTTCAAATTGTGGAAAGATATGAAAAGCATCAAGAGAGAGAAGTTAAAAATACCCTCTCAAAATGGTTAAATTCCCGATAAATCGGCTCAAAAGTGATATAAATCAATTTTCTTGAGAAAGAGAGAGTTAAAATCTATCAACCTACATTTTGTAAATAAAAAAGGATTTTGTATGGATAAACAAGTTGTAATTCAACACACCAGTTTTATCAAATTTATGATTGCCTCAATGATTGTAAATAATGCCGAAGTGAAAAACTTTTTCGAAGATGTGGCATTTTTTAAATATCGCCATATGGCGTGGGCAATGGAAGATGCCAAAATGGAAGGAAGAGACTTCGACGCTTATTTCGATGAAAATGAAATTCAAAAACTCCGCGAATTGAAGAGCCAAAAAGATCTTTTAAATTATCTTATTGCAGATTTGGAAGAGAATTTGCAAAGCTACCAAGATAGCGAAAAACCTACTATTGCCCGATTCAAAAATGATGATAACTACTTCCTCCATCGACTCCGGAAAATTGAACTGGAAGGGGAAATTACCGCCTTCAACGGAAAAAAAGAACTTCCCGGTATCAAATTGAGCGTAGAAAATAAAAATGCACTGGTCTTCTTTTTAATGGAGGAAATTTTTAAAGAGTATGAATTGGTGCTCATCTATACCTATTATAAAACTTTCTCCACCAACGCTATTGCCAACTCCGCCTTTACCGATTTGGTTTACGACTCCATTTACCACTGGAGAAGATTTGGAGAGCTTGCCGCCCAAATGGGTGTATTGACCTTGCCTCGGGTTGTGCCAGTTGAAAAATATAAAGATGAAGATGTAATCCAATTCCTAAAAGAGAATATTGCCGAAGAAATTAGTGCAGAGAAAAACTGCTTAATTTTGGCAGAAAAGATTGGAAATGAAGAGCTTAAAGAGTTTTTACTCTTTATCTCCCGCCAAGAAGTCTACCACGCCGAACTTCTCCAACGCGCTCTTAACTCTTTAAGCTAAAAAATTTGACTCAAAAAATTTTCCCCTCTTTTGGGGAAAATTAAAAAGAATGTGTAAGTTTATGAAAAAAAATTTCAAATTTTTTAAAAATTTCCCTCTCAAACCCTTGACAAAGGTTTATTAATTTGTAATAATTCCTTCCGCGTTTGAGGAACGCGGTTCAGAAGGAAGAAAAAAGCAGTCTGATAAAAGACTGAGATGAATGAAATGCAGGTATAAGTAGCCAGAGGGTGCTGGTGGTCTCCGGAAGTTTACATCAGGAGATTAACCGGCGAAGATAGCC
>PUXY01000135.1 GCA_009659955.1 Campylobacterota bacterium
TTGCATTGGTCCGCCACCGATTATAATCTACATGGTTAGTAGTTCCATCATCATTTGTTTGTTTATATCGTTCATGATAGAATCGGGCTCTCAACATTCCGCTGACATCTACACTTTTAATAGCTTCTGTTAGAGGAGTTCCGGCACTTGCAAAGCTCCCCAGTCCCATTGCCAACAGAGCTACCAAGGAAACTCTTTTTAACATAGTTTCACTCCTTTGTTTGAGATACTTGAATTATACCATAAAAATTATACCTTTAAAAGATTAAAAAAGCAACTGCTATTTGTTACTCCCCCCTTCTTTTTCTATTTTAGAGGCTTTTTGGGGAGTTTATCCTCATCTTCCACAATTTCGGCATCTATGATATCGGAGCCGTTGGAATGGTGAAAATGGGTGTGGGTTGAGGTTGGGGATTTTAAAAAGTGGGAGGCAAACCATTGTCCAGTCCACGGAAATTGGAAAATTGCTCCCAATATATCGGTTAAAATCCCCGGCATAATTAGGAAAATTGCTCCAACAAATCGCAGAATCCCTATCGAAATAAACTCTTCAGGGGTTATCTCCCGGTTTACCACCAACTGGATATCCCAAAGCATTGAAATAGAAAAATCTCTCAGAAGGAGAATACCTATTATAGCGGTTACAACACTCTCCAGAAAGAACCCCAAAGGGGTGAATATCTGAATAAAGAGATAACTGACCAGTATTTCAAAAAAGAGGTAAATTACAAAAAAGAGAAAGCCCATTACCCTCTCCCCTTTTCTATTCCACTTTCCAATCGCTCCTTCAACTCCTCCACCACTTTTTCAATGGGAAGTTTCAATTTTTCCCCAGTTCGCCGGTCTCTAAATTCAACTACCCCTTTATCAATATCCCGCCCCACAATTACACAGAAGGGGAACCCCAAAAGTTCAAAATCGGTAATTTTTACCCCGAACCGCTCTTTTCTATCATCCAGAATAGTCTCAATTCCGGCGGTTTGTAATTGATGATAGAGCTCCTCCCCCCTCTCCCGTTGGAGGGGCTTTTTAATATCACTTATCAGAATATCCACCAAATAGGGGGCAAGTTGGGGAGTCCAAACAATTCCTCTTTCATCGTGATTCTGCTCCACAGAAGCCCCAATCAGTCGGGAGACCCCAATTCCGTAACACCCCATTATAAAAGGTTTTGCTTTTCCGTCTTCATCTAAAAAGGTGGCATTCATCTTTTCGCTATAGGCGGTTCCCAATTTGAAAATGTGCCCAACTTCAATCCCTTTGGTAAGTTTGAGGGGAGCTCCACATTTGGGACACAAATCCCCCTCTTTTACTTGGGCAATATCCCGGTAAAAGGTTAAATTTCCCAAAAGGTTGGCGTCCAAAAGTCCCGCCCCTTTGATGTGGTAATCCTTTTTGTTGGCTCCGGCAACCATTTCAGTAGCTCCCCGGAGGTCATCGTCCAACACATATCGGATAGAGGAAGGGAGTCCAAAAGGTCCTATAAATCCCGGCACCAACCCCGCCTTTTCCAACTCCTCCGGGGTGGCGTCCACCAACTCCAACGCCCCAATGCTATTTTTCCCTTTGGTCTCCTCCAGTTCATCAGTGCCCCGGAGGAAGAAAATTACAATCACCTCCCTCCCATCTTCATAAATAGCCTTTTTTGCCACCGCTTTAATTGTAAAGTAGGGGTCTACCCCTATAAATTGGGCTACCTCATCAATTTTTGTAACCCCCGGGGTATAGACCTCCTCAATCTCCTCCGTTTTAACCGGATTCTCCCGGGGAGGTTTATGTTGCCGGGTTGCAACCTCCAAATTGGCGGCGTAATCGCAATTGGTGCAAATTGCCAAAGTATCCTCCCCATTCTCCGCCAAAACCATAAACTCCCGGCTCCCGGTTCCTCCGATGGCTCCACTATCGGCTTGAACCACCCGAAACTCCAATCCCATTCGGGTAAAAATCTGCCGATAGGTTTTCTCCATCAACTGGAATTCCCTTTCCAAATCGGAATAATCTTTATGGAAAGAGTATCCATCTTTCATTATAAATTCCCTTCCCCGGAGGAGTCCAAACCGGGGTCGGGCTTCATCACGGAATTTTAGGTTTATTTGATAGAGGTGGAGAGGGAGTTGTTTGTAACTTTTGACCACCCCCCGCACCAAATCTACAACTGCTTCCTCATTGGTAGGGGAAAGAACAAAGGGTTTATCTTTTCTATCTTTAAATCTCAAAAGTTCCTTTCCATATTTTTTCCCCCGTCCGGTCTCCTCCCACAATTCATAGGGCACCACATAGGGGAGAAGCACCTCTTGAGCCCCCGCCCTGTCCATCTCCTCCCGGATAATTTTTTGGATTTTGTCCAAAACCCTTTTTCCCAAAGGTGTGAGGTAGTAAATTCCTGCCCCCACCTGTTTAATATACCCTCCCCTCAACAGATATTTATGACTGGCAGTTACTGCATCTTTGGGAGTCTCTTTGAGGGTGAAGATAAAAGCTCGACTCCATCTCATTGAAAAATCCTTTTTTTAAGGTATTTTATCATTCTCTGGAGAAGAGAGAAATTTTTTCTGGATAAAATACCCTATCAAAACTAAAAAAAACTTTATAAATGGAGGTCAATTGGTGGGAAAATTGTGGAGTGGGACTCCTCTCTTTTTGGCTCCTTTAGCCGGATATACCGACCGCCCCTTTCGGCAAGTGGTCAAGGAGTTTGGGTGTGATATTACATTTTCGGAAATGGTCAATGTAAACGCAATTGTGTATCAAAACCCCAAAACTTTGAAAATGTTGGAGAAGAGTCCCAAAGAGACTCCCTATTTTGTCCAAATTGCCTCCAACAATTTGGAGAATACCCGGAAAGCAGTGGAGTTCCTAAATCAACTGGAGTGGGTCGATGGGATTGATATCAACTTTGGGTGTCCTGTTAAAAAGGCTATCAGGAGTGGATTTGGGGGTGTCCTATTGAAGGAGGAGAATCTCCCCTTTTTTAAGGAGTTGATAAAGGAGGTGGTAAATCGGAGTCAAAAACCGGTCTCCATTAAGATGAGGTTGGGGTTTGGGGTAGGGGAGTTTGTGGCGGTGGAGCGGGCAAAAATAGCGGAGGATTTGGGGGTAAAATTTATTACCCTCCACGGGCGGTATGTAAAGCAGATGTATCGGGGGGAGGCAGATTATTGCAAAATTGGGGAGGTAGTCCGGAGTGTCTCCATTCCGGTAATTGCCAATGGGGATATTACCGACTATCGGAAATATCGGGAGGCGATGGAAATTACCGGAGCGGAGGGGGTAGCTATCGGGCGGGGGGCGGTGGGAAAGCCGTGGATCTTTTTGGAGTTGAGACAGAAGGGGGAAGTTGGTCCGGAGCAGAAAAGGGAAGTTATCCTCTCCCATTTCCGGGCAATGGTGGAGTTTTATGGGGAGAGGGGGGTAATCCTTTTCCGGAAACATCTCCATAGTTACTCCAAAGGGAGTCCCAACGGGAGTCGGTTCCGGAGTTTGGTCAATCAAGCTACTTCGATAGAAGAGGTGGAAAATCTTATTAGAAGGGAGTTGCAATTATGAGAATCGGAATGGTCGGAACCGGATATGTGGGTCTGGTAACCGGAGCCTGTTTCAGTGAAATGGGAAATCGGGTGGTTTGTGTAGATATTGACAAAGAGAAGATTGAAAAGTTGAAAAAGGGGATTATTCCCATTTACGAACCGGGGTTGGAGCGGTTGGTAAAGGAGAATTACAAAAAAGGGAATCTCCATTTTACAACCGATATTAAAGAGGCGTTGGATAACTCCGAAATTATCTTTATTGCCGTGGGAACCCCCCAAGGGGAGGACGGAAGTGCCGACCTCCGGTATGTGGAGGCGGTTGCCAAGGAGATAGGGGAGTTGATGGAAAAACCGATAATTGTGGTAAATAAATCCACCGTGCCGGTGGGAACTGCCGACCGGGTAAGGGAGATTATCCAACGGGAGTTGGACAAGCGGTTGGAGGAGGGAAAAATTACCCCGGAAAAACACCAAGAGCTCTCCCAATTTGATGTGGTCAGTAATCCGGAATTTTTGAAAGAGGGGGACGCCGTCAACGACTTTATGAAACCGGACCGGGTAGTAGTGGGAGCCGACAACCCCACAAGTATGGAAAAACTCCGGCGACTTTATCGCCCCTTTACAATGAATCGGGAGCGATTTATCGGAATGGATATCCGGAGTGCCGAGCTTACCAAATATGCCGCCAATGCAATGTTGGCAACCAAAATCAGTTTTATAAATGAAATTGCCCGAATTGCGGAGCAGGTGGGGGCAGATATAAATAAAGTCCGAATTGGCATCGGAAGCGACCATCGGATAGGTTACCATTTTATCTATCCCGGAGTTGGATATGGGGGAAGTTGTTTTCCCAAAGATGTGAAAGCTTTGATTAAAATTGCCAAAAGTGCCGGGGTGGAGCCCAAAGTGATTGAGGCGGTGGAAGAAGTGAACCGGACCCAACGGGAATACTTTATCAATAAGATTTTGGGGCGGTTTGGAGAGGATTTGACCGGAAAAACCTTTGCAGTATGGGGGTTGAGTTTTAAACCGGAAACCGACGATATGCGGGAAGCCCCCTCCATTACCATAATTAAAGCGTTGACCAGTCGGGGGGCGAAAGTGCAAGCCTACGACCCCAAAGCGATGGAGATGGCTCAAAAATATTGGCTAAAAGATGTGCCGGTGGAGTATTTCCCCAATAAATATGACGCCCTCAACAATGCCGACGCAATGATTTTAGTAACCGAATGGAAAGAGTTCCGGAGTCCCGATTGGTATGAAATGGAGAAGAGAATGAAAGAGAAAGTAATTTTCGATGGACGGAATCAGTATGACCCCACCCACCTCCGGGAGTTGGGATTTGAATACTATCCCATAGGAGTGGGGAATTTGACAAATCGGAAAAGGGAGGGGTAAATTCCCTTTTCCCCTCTTTGGAAGGAGCCTTAATTTTCCATCTTTTTAAGTTTTCCTGCTTTTTAAATCTTTAAAGCTCTTTTTCAAAAATGGTATCGTTTTTGAGCTCTTCCTCTCCTATAATTGCAACCTTTTTAAACCCTCCTTTATCGGCACTTTTCAAATGGCTTTTGAGGGATTTGATTTGGAAATTGATGGTAACTTTCTCCCCATTATTTCTCATTTTTTGAGCCCACTCCAATAACTTTGGAACTCCCTCTTCCAAAAGGGCTCCCAAATAGACTCCTTCCCTCTCCTTTTGGGGGGATAGAAGCTCCAGAATCCGCTCAATCCCAATTGCAAATCCCACCGCCGGAGTCGGTTTTCCCCCCAAATACTCCACCAATTTATCATATCTTCCCCCTCCTACAATGGCGTTCTGACTTCCTACACCCTCTCCTACCCCTATAAATTCAAAGGTGGTTTTGGTGTAGTAATCCAACCCCCGCACCAGATGGGAATCAACCTCAAAGGGAATCTCCAATTGTTCCAGTCCCTTTTTCAGTTGGGTAAATTCAGAGTGGCAACTGGAGCAGAGATTCTCTTGGAGTTTGGGAGCATTTTCCAAAATCTGTTGACAAGAGGGATTTTTACAATCCAAAGTTCTAATTGGATTGGTCTCTATTCTCCGTTGACAATCGGGACAAAGCTCTTCCCGATGGGACTCCAAAAATTGGAGTAACTTTTGCCGATAGGTGGGGGCACATTGGGAACACCCCAAAGAGTTTATTTTCAATTTGTAGGGAATTTCCAATTTTTCCAAAATCTCCTTTGCCATTCCAATAGTTTGGATATCTTCATAAACTGACCCTTCTCCAAAACTCTCTACTCCAAATTGGTGAAACTGGCGATATCTCCCCTTTTGCGGGCGTTCATACCGGAACATAGGACCAAAATACCAGAATCGATAAACTTTTCCCTGTCTATCTAACCTATTTTCAATAAAAGATCGGACAACTCCGGCAGTCCCTTCGGGACGGAGGCATATATCCCTCCCCCCCCTATCCAGAAAGTGATACATCTCTTTATTTACAATATCGCTACTCTCCCCTACACTCCGTTTGAAAAGGATAGTTTCTTCCAAAATAGGAGTTTCAATATAGTGGAATCCATACTTCTCCGCCACCTCTCTACAACTATCTGCCAGTTTTAAAAATTTGCGACTATCCAATTTCCCGCCGGGAAAAATATCTTCCATTCCCCGTAATTTTTTAATCATTTTCCACTCCTTGGAAAGGGTTTTTAAAATTGTAAACTATTTTAAAAAGGGGGTAGGGAGGTATAATTGGCTTCCTTTGGAAAAAATTAAATTTAAAAAAGGAAGAAAATTATGGAATTTTATTTTTTGGTTTTTGGGGTTGTAGTTTTACTTTCCACCCTTTTTGCAATGGGAGGAGTGGGGAGTGCAGTGGCTCTGGTGCCAATTCTCCATTTCCTTGGGGTTCCCTTTGATATGGCTAAAGCCACCGGTCTCTTTGTCAACACCTCTACAACTATTACTGCCACTATAATGAACATTAAAAGAAGGGTTTTGGATTTTAAATTTGCACTCCCTTTGGCACTCTCTTTGGCTCTTTCTGCCCCCATTGGAGCTTACCTTTCCCAGTTTGTCCCTGAGAAAATAGTTAAATTTCTTTTTCTCCTTTTTCTTCTATTTGCAGGTTCAATGTTACTTTTTGGAAAAAGGGAGAAAAAATTTGACTTAACGGAAAGATGGATTCTACCCCTTTTGGGAAGCGGAGTGGGCTTAATAAGTGGATTATTGGGGGTAGGAGGGGGGAGTCTTTTGATGCCAATTTTAATTCTTTTGGGATTTGACCCAAAAAAGTTGGCTGTTACAATGAGTTTTGTAATTCCTTTTTCAACTTTTACCGCTTTTTTAACCTATCTTTCACTTATAAAAATAGATTGGTTACTTATCGTAATATCTGCAATTGGAGCTATTTTGGGAGGATATTTGGGGAATTATGTAATGCATTACCATCTAAATCAAGCCCAAATAAGGAAATTGATAGGGGTATTACTCTACTTTATAGCTTTCAAAATAGGGATAAGTTTAGTATAATTTAGACACATTACGATTATATTAACAAGGAGGAGAGTATGAAAAGAATACTTTTTGCGTTGCTTGCCGTAGTAGCTTTATTATGGGGAGGAAAAAAGATAGATAAATTTAAAGAGTTGTGTGCAATGAATAATATGGCAGGTTGCGTTGCAGCCGGTTGGTTTTATGAGGCGGGAATAGAAGTAGGGAGAAGGAACTATACTTGGGCAGTTGCTCTCTTTAAAAGAGCTTGTGAAAACGGAAATATGGAGGGGTGTCTCAGTTTGGGGGATATGTATGAAAAAGGAAGGGGAGTTCCGCGGAATTACGATTATGCCTATGCCCTCTATAAATATTCCTGTGAAGGGGGATTCAAAAGGGCTTGTAAATTTTTGGCAAATCTGGAAACCAAACTTGGGTTAAGGAATTAACAAATAGTTCTTTATTTTTTTCTCCCTTTTCATTCCCCTTTTTTCCCTTTCTATCCTTTCAAAAAAACGAATTAAATAGATTCCCCCCAGAAAGATTAGCCAGTTGATATAAATCCACAAAAAGAGAAAAAGTAATAGAGAAATGGAGCCGTAAAGGGTTTTATAGGTGTGGTTTACAAAGGTGTAGTAAACGAATATCGTTTTGGCAATAAAAAAGAGGGCAGAGGTAATAAAGGAGGCAAAAAAGACGCTTTTTACTCTTTCATTTTCCAAAGTCATAGCGTAGGAAATAAAAAAAGCAGTCCAAACGGCAATAAAAGGGATAAATCCTTGAAGGTGAATCCAATTGGTGTAAGTGTTACTATTTAATATTAATTGAACTTTTACCGAAAAGTAAATTGCTCCGAAAAAGAGAGGGGGAAGAAGGGTAAACATAGTCCAGTAAAGTTTTATTTTTTCCCAAAGGGGTCGGGGTCGTTGGGGGAAAATTTTGGAAACTATTGATTCATAGTTTCCCACAAAGAGAATTAAAGTAATAACAATATATATTCCTCCCATAATTCCAGTTTTACCTGAATTCTCTAAAAAATGGCGAAGATAGTTTAATACTACATCTTGGTTGGAAGGGAGAATATTTGAGGCAATAAACACCTCCAAACGGGAGTAAGCCTCTTTGAAAAAAGGGCTTGAAGCAAATATGGTCAAAATTAATAAAATTATCGGAACAAAGGCAAAAATTGTGTAAAAACTCAACGAAGAAGCATAGAGAGTCAGCTCTGTTACTATTTTACTAATTTTTTCTATTTGTGTTTTAATCCATTCCCAATCGAGCTCTATTTTCATTTTTGAATCCTTAACTATTAGACTATAATTCAACAACTATTTTACTATTTTCCACACCCGAAACAGAAATAGGAGGAGAGCCGTTAATTTTTAATTAAGATTAAGAATCTAATATTCCCATATACCCCAAGGAAAGGAGCTGGAATGAAAATCCTTTTGGTTGAAGATGATGAAAAAATTGCCGGTTTAATTAAAAAAGGGCTCAAAAAAGAAGGGTTTCGGGTGGATTGGGCGGTAGATGGAGAAGAGGGACTCTATTTGGCGGAAAATAATAAATATGATGTGATGATTATCGACTGGATGTTACCAAAGATTAGCGGTATTGACCTGTTGAAGCAGATTCGAAACAAGATTAATACCCCTGCTCTCATTCTCACTGCCAAAAGTGACCTCAACGACAAATTGGAAGGTTTGAGTATTGCCGATGACTATCTTACCAAACCTTTCTCAATGGAAGAGTTGATAGCCCGGTTAAAGGCTCTCTATCGGAGAAATAAACAACTTAAAAGTAATGTTCTTCAAATCGATAATCTGATTTTAAATCCCGATACCAAGGAAGTTAAAAGGGGAGATAGAAAAATTGAGTTGACCGCAAAGCAGTTTGAACTCTTGAAATTTTTGATGGTTAATAAAAATAGAATAGTATCTCCCCAAATGATTGCCGAAAATTTGTGGGAAGTAGATGAGGAAATTAATAGCAATGTGATCAATGTTTACATTTCCCACATTCGGAAAAAAATCGACAGCCAAGGAGAAAAAAAGTTGATTAAAACTATCCGCGGTATGGGATTTAAAATCAGCGATGAATAACAAAATAAGTCTCTCCTTTTTTCTCCGCTTTGGGGTAGTCCTTACCCCTCTTTTTATTTTATTTGTAGTTATTTTAATCCACATTATGGATATTATCTCTATCAATTACATCAAAGAAAAATTGGAAACCGCCGCCAATCAAATAGATACCCAAAATATCACCACCCAATCCATAACTGAGATTCAGCAAAATTTGAAAATAAGACCCTTTTTTATTTCTATTCAACGGGAGGGAGATGGATTTTATCTCTACAATAATGAGATTTACCCTATCCGCACAACCAAACCGGGATTTACAATTGAAGAGTATATGGGAAATAAACTTTTGGTGTATGTTACCTACAAAAATAAATATCGAATCCGATTGAGCACCTCAATCGGAAGTCAAATGGAGAAGGTTGAACTCTCCAAAACCTTGGTAATTGCAGCGGGGGTAATTCTCTATTTTGTCTCCTTGGGGATAGGTTATATTTTTATTTTGACAATGAGTAGGAAAATTGAAGAGCATATCCATCGTTTGAGAATGTTTAACTCCAATGTTTCCCACGAATTGAGGACTCCTCTCACCGTTATCAATTCCGAAATAGAGTTGGGATTGGAGGAGGTAAAGGAGGAGAAGTGTAAAAATATCCTCCGGGAAATTCAAGAGGAGATAAGCCACATTACCGAAATTACAGAAAGACTCCTATTTATCACCAGAAAAGAAAACATCGATCCCAAAAGTTTCCAAAAAATCGATCTGGAAGAGGTGGCTCTGGAGCTCTTTGAGAAATATAGCCGACGGATTAGTATGGATATAGATACCGGTATAGACGAGATGGAGGAAGATGGAGAGGAGCACTATCAAATTATAGGAGATAAAGCTCTAATTAAAATTGCCCTCTCCAATTTGATTGAAAACTCTATAAAATATGGTGCCACCAAAATCAAATTGGTATTGAGAAGGACACCGGAGGGGATTGAACTCCAAGAGATAGATAATGGACAGGGAATTCCCCCCGATAAAATTCCATATCTCTTTGATGAGTTTTATCGGGTGGATAGTGCCCGGAACCGGAAAATAAAAGGGTTTGGGTTGGGACTTTCCATTGTAAAGGCAATTCTCCAACTCCATCAAGCAAATATCCGGATAGAGAGTGAAGGGGAGAATAAGGGGACAACCTTTACTCTAATTTTCCCCTACCCCGAAAATTTGAAAAAGAAATCTGCCTTGTGGGAAAAAATTAAAAAGGTGATTTATGGATAGGAAAAAGAGAATTGTAATCTGTATAAGTGGAGCCAGTGGGGTCGGATTGGGGTTAAAACTCTACTCCCTAATCCCGGAAAAGTATGAAAAATATTTGATTCTCTCCAAACACGCCCAAGTGGTATTGGAAAAAGAGGAGGGGGTATATTGGGAAGATGATATTTCGGCTCCCCCTGCCAGTGGAAGTTTTGGGGCAGATATCACTTTTATAACCCCAACTTCAATGAATACTTTGGCAAAAATTGCAACCGGAATAGAGGATAATTTAATTACCCGGGTGGCGGCGGTGGCAATTAAAGAGCGGAAACCTCTCCTTTTGGCTCCCCGGGAAATTCCTTTTCCCCTTCTCCATTTGGAGCATATGGCAAAACTTGCCCGCTTCCCCAATGTAATTATTGCTCCTCCAGTTGTTACCTACTACACTTTTCCCAACACCCTCCAAGAGATGGAGCACGCCATTATTGGAAGATGGATGGATTTGGTGGGGATAGAAAATGAGCTCTATCGGAGATGGAGAGATGATGAAGAGAAAAAGAGACGGGAACTCCACAATTCCAGTTGGGAAAGTTTAGAAAGTGAAGAGGGGGAAGAACTGGAGGAAGAGGAGTGGAAAAAAGAGCGGGAAGCTTCCCTTAAACTTGCCGGAGAAGAGGAGGTAGTTTCCCAACCTTCAAAGGAAAGTTCCCCAGAGGAGGAGAGTTCCAATAAAAAGGAAGAGTCTCCCCAAGGGGAAAAGGAGACTTTACCAACCTCCCCCGAAGGGGAAATTGGGAAAGAGGGTGGAAGTGAAAACAACTCTTTGGAAAATTTTTCCTCCTCCCCCGTAGAAACCAGTGATATTCCAAAAGGAAACTCCGATGGCACTGAAAAAGAGAGTCAAGAAAATTCTCAAGGAACTGAAGGAGACCTCCTCCGATGATACCCGGAAAAAGTTGGTAGAAGAACTGGAAAATCTCCTTTCCAAATTGGGGAAAAAGGAGGGGTTGGCTAAAATTTACACCGGAGGAAGTATTAAAAAAGCCCTCCGATTGGTGGAGTATGAAGAGGAGTTGAGAAAACTCCAGATTGAGTTGATTAAACTCCAAAATCACATTTATGAAACCAAGCAACGGGTAATGGTAATTTTTGAAGGGCGGGACGCAGCGGGAAAAGGGGGAGCAATTAAACGCTTTACCGAACACCTCAATCCCCGAAAATATCGGGTTGTAGCCCTCCCTGCTCCCACCGAAGTCGAAAAGGGGCAGTGGTATTTCCAACGCTACTTTAAACACCTCCCAGACCCGGGAGAGATTGTCTTCTTTGACCGGAGTTGGTATAACCGGGCAATTGTAGAGCCGGTTTTTGGATTTTGCACCCAAGAGGAGTATCGGAAATTTCTCCAACAGGTGCCTGAAATTGAAAGTAACCTTATCGATGATGGAATAATTTTAATCAAATTTTGGTTTTCCATCTCCAAAGAGACCCAAAAAAAGAGGTTTGAAGAGCGACGGAGAAACCCTCTCAAACAATGGAAACTCTCTGCCATCGATAAAAAAGCTCAAAAAATGTGGGATAAAATCACCAAATATAAAGAAGAGATGTTCTCCAAAACCCATACCACCTATTCCCCGTGGATTATTGTCAATTCCAACAATAAAAAAATGGCTCGGTTGGAAAGTATCCGTTATCTCCTCTCCCAAATTGACTATCCGGGGAAAGAAAAAGCCCCCGTTTCCCTCCACC
>PUXY01000136.1 GCA_009659955.1 Campylobacterota bacterium
GGGGAAATATTTTCCCTGTTATTCTTTAATTTACCGGAGTGTGTCCTACACGGGGGTAAAATAAGGAGAAGGGAAGGAAAATCAAATCCCCTCTAAACTTTTGAGTTTTTGGAGGAGGTGGGTTCGTTTGGCTTCTTTTTCAGACCTTTTTTGTTCGATAATTGAGTTATAGAGGCGTTTTTTCTCTTCAAAGGCGTCGACCACTTCATTTCGGATTGAGTTGACAATCTCTTCTACCAGTTTTTCCCGGTTCAGTTGGAATTCTGCCAAAAAGCGTTCGATTCGGTCTTCAAATTCATCTTGGAGGTTTTGCCACTCTTTAAGCACCCGTTTTTTCTCTTCTTGTCCTTTTAGGAAGAGGGAGTAACCGACTCCAATCAATCCCACCAGACTCAAGGGGGCGGAGATGGTTGCCAAAAGGACGGAGACGACGGCACTTCCCATAGAGAGGTAATCTCCGGCAGTAAAGAGTTCTTCCCCTTCGGAGAGGCGGATTTTAAATTTTTGAACCAGTTCTTCGTAATCTATCTGTTGTTGGGGGAAGTAGATATCCAAATCCAGTTGGCTCTTCTCCTGTTCGGCGATTTGGATTATCTGTTGGATAAAGCGTTTATTGATGTGGAGGAGGCGTCCCCGCTCTTTGGCGATAATTTGTCTTTCCGCTTTGAGGAACTCCTCTTCCAGTTTGGGGAGGGTTTCAATTTTGGGGAGTTTGGATTCAATTTTGGCGACTATCTGCTCCTTCAATTCCAGAAGGAAAAGTTCCAGTTCATTGAGCCATCGGTCAACCTCCGCCTCCACCCGGTCGGCAATCCGGCGACGGAAGAGGAAGGCTTCCCGGCGGTATTGTTGGAGTTCCTCTTCAATTTTTTTCAACTCTTCCTCTACCGATTGTTCCTCTTTTTCCAAAAGTTCCAGTTGTTTTTGGAGGAGTTTTACAATTTTTTTCTTCAACTCCTCCAATTTCCGCTCTTTAATCTCCAGAAGTTTATTCCCTTTTTGTTGGGCAAGGTAGTCCCAAAGGAGGCGGTAGAGGGTTTCAAACCCCTCTTTGGTGGTGGCGGAAATGGGGATTAATGGGGGAGGGGTCAATTTTTCCCCCAATTCCGCCTCTGCCACTTTTAGGGAGGCTTCCATCTGCTCTTTTACATATTTGATTAGGGACTCTTTTTCGTTTTCCGGAACAATATCCCAAAAGTTGAGGAGGAAAAATATTTTATCGATATCCCGTTTGGAGAGGACTTTCTCCTCCAGAAACTCCTTTTCACTCCGTTTCCACGCTTGGAGGGCGGTCAAAAGGTAGAGGACTGCGTCGGCTTGTTGGAGGTAGTCGAGGGTAATTTTCATTCTCTCTATCTCCGGGTCATTGAGTCCCGGGGAGTCCACTACTACAATTCCATCTTTGAGGAAGGGGGAGTCGATAAAGAGTTCCAAAAATTCCACCTGTTCCAGTTCCTCCCCATCTTTTGCCCCCGATTTTTTTAAAATTTCTTTGAGATTTTCTGTATGCTCCTCAATTTTTCCCCCTTTTTTGTGCACCCGGAGTTTCCGCTCTTTTCCATATTTGAGGATTGTCAGTTTGGCGGTGGTGGGGGTGGTATTGGTTGGGAGAAGGTCTTGTCCCACAAAAAAGTTATTTACAAAGGTTGATTTTCCGGAGGAGAAGTCCCCCAGACAGAGGAGGTTAAAACTCAAATCCCGTTCGATACTTTTCCTAAACTGGTTGAGGGTGGAAAGGACGCTTTTTTCTCCCAACTCTTTGGCAATTTCCTCCAGTTTTTCTGCCCGTTGTTTTAGGAGTTCCCGTTTCTCTTTAAACATCTCTAAACCGCCCCAATTCTTCTTTAAATTTTAAAATTTCCACCAATTTTTCCCTATTCTCTTCAATGGAGTGGCGGTGGGCTTCTTTCAATCTTTCCAATTCCATTTCCAACACCTCCTTTTGGGGGAATCGGCTTTTAATATACTCCTCTTTAAAATTTTGGAAGTTAATTTCCCGGATTTGGGAAATTATATCCTCTTCTATCTTTTTCAATTGGGTTTTCAGTTGGCTTCCCAATCGGCGACGGACTGCCCCCTCCTCCAATTTTTCCCCAACGGCTCCCACCTTTTCCGCTCCCCATTTTCCGACGGAGTAGAGAAGTTTGCCACTGACCAGAGCTATTACCCCTGCCACCGGAATTAGGGCACCACTACTGACCCCCAAAAATCCCAAAACCCCTCCCACCATTGGAAGGGAGTTGAGGAGGGAGTAGACCTCCACTCCGATACCGCCCATTACCCCCACCAGTGTGGCAAGTCCCCCTACCTTCATCACTTTTCCCAGTTTTCCGCTCCCCCGGACTTGGGGGAGTTCCATTGGGAGTTGATACCCTTTAAGTCCCATTTGGTGGTCCAAATTGGAGATGATTCGCCGGGTCTGGCGGAGGAAGATGGTGGTTGCCTCCTCCACCAAATCCTCCACCAATTTCCGGACCCGCATCTCCAGATACCGGCTTTCGGTCAATTGGCGATAATCCAAATGGGCGACCTCCAGTTCCAATTCCCGTTGAATTTTCCGGAACCCTTCTCTAATATTGGAGATGTAGAGGGCTTTACTCCGCTCCAGTTCCTGTTCGGCACTGGAGAGCTCCTTCTCCATCTCTTTTTGGAGTTTCTCCATTTGGGCGGTAATTTTTTTCAATTGGGCAATAATTCCCTCATCTCCCGATTGGAGGCGGGTTGCCATCCCTTCCAATCGCAAAGTAATTTCTTGGGCACTCCCTTTAATAGCCCCTTTGAGGTAAGATTGGAAAAACTCCTCCCGTTTTTTCCGGACATAATTTCTCAATCTCTGGATAAAGAGGTCATAGAGTTCCCGTCTCTCCCCCTCCAAAACCTGTTGGGCGGAGTAGATAAAGACCCGCCGTCTCCCCTCCTCTTGGGGAATTTCCAGAAGCTCTTCCAATTTTTCCACTATCTCCCTCTTCAACTGGCGGGGGTTATCCACTTGGTCTGCCCAGTTGAGGATAAAGAAAAATTTGGAAATATCCTTTTTCCGGATAAGTTGGGAGAGGAATTGCCGTTCACTCTCCTTTAGGGCTTGGGTGCCGTTTATTACAAATAGCACCATATCCACTTTATCCATCAATTGGAAGAGGAGATCTTCATTGAGGAAAGAGGGGTCATTACTTCCGGGGGTGTCAATCAGTTGAAACTCCTCCAGAATGGGGGCGGGATAGTAGAGCTCCACCTCCTCCCCCTGATACCCCTCCAGTCGGCTCCAATCGATGGCTCCCGGCTCCCCATTGACCACCAGATTGGGCTCCCCAAATTTGAGGGTGGTGATTTTGGTGGTGGTGGGGCGGAAACCGGTGGGGAGAATCTTTTCCCCCAAAAGGGAGTTGATGAGGGTAGATTTTCCGGCGGAAAATTCTCCAATTACCGCTACTTTAGGTTGGTAATTCTCCAACTCCTCCTTCAACTCTTCCAGTTCGATAACCCGCTCCTCCAGTTCCAAATCCCGGAACCACTCCCGTTCCCGATACTTTTTCAAGAGTTCTAAAAACTCTTCCAATTCCCGATTTTTATAGTTCATCGTTACACTTTTCAATTAGATTATTCAACTCCCGGAGGGTGGACTGCCGGCAAGTTCCTTTATCTCTCAACTCCATCGCCTCCCCTTTGATTTGGGCAATTGCCTCCCGATCGCTATGGAAAAAGCCCTTTGCCCGTTGGAACCGGAGTTCCAACTCTTGATATTTTTTATCGCATTGGAGGTAAAGTTGCTCCAATTCTTCTATTTTTTTATGGGCTTCTTTGAGTAGTTTATCAATTTGTCCGGCAAAATCGGGGCAGTTGAGTCCTTGGAGTTTAAAAATTATCTGTTGGAGAGCCTCTTTACTATTGGCGGTTTTAATCAGAGTTTTGAAGGTAGCCAGTTTCAATTGGCACTCTTTGGCTTCCTGTCGGCTGGCTTTGGTTCTGATTTCATTCTTTTTCCGGAGTCCCAATTTGAAAAGTGCCCGGTAACTGGAGAGGAGGGAGGGGCACTCTTTTATAACCTGTTGTCCCTGTTGGAGATAGTTATCCACCTCTTCGATGGATTGGCTCCCTTTCAACCCCTCTTTTATTACCTCCAGTTGGCTTTTGCAACTCTCCAATTTCTCCTGTTGCTGTTGATTTTTCAGTTTTAACTCCCCTTCCCGTTGGGCGATAATATCCAGAGCACTGGAGATATCCAAATCGGGGCACTTTTTCCCCAGTTGGATAATTCTACTCTTGACCACCCGGAGGAGGGAGAGGGAGGTTGCCCCGGTGGCTTCCCCTTTCCAGAGAGCCAATCTCTCTCTACACCACCGGCTCTTTTCCCCCTCTTTGGCAATTTTCCGTTTATAAAGTTTCTCCTTCTGTTTTACCAATTGGTAAATACTATCCAGTTGGGGGGAGAGGAGGCTACACCTTTTGGAGACCCCTTTCAACTCCTTTTTTACCTCATCAACCTCCTCTATAGATTCCACCCCCTTCAACTCCTCCTTCAAAAGTCCAATTTCCGTTAAACACTGCTCCAACTTTTTCTGGCGGGCGGAAATAGTTTTTAAAATTCCGCTCCCATCTACCACATCTCCACACTCCCCTTCCAAAAAGTTGACCACTTTTTCCCGGAGGGAGTCCAGTGTCTCCATTGAAGTGGTGCTCTCAATCTCCTGTTGGAAGAGTCCCAATTGCCGGTTACACCGCTCCCGGAGTTGTTGGAATTTTCCCAACTCTTTCAAGACCGCCCCATTGAATTTTCCATACTCTTGGGGCACCAGTTGTTGACACCCTTTCAACTCCTTTTGGGCGGTGGCATAAAACTCCTCAATTCTGGTCAAAGGGAGGGCAACCAGTTGATGGTTCAATTGGCTCAATTTATTGAGACACTTAACCCGGAGTTCTTCCCGGGCTTGTTGCTGTTTCTGCTCCTCTTCTATCTGTTTCTGTTGGGAGAAGAGGGAGTCCCGCACCAAAAAAATTAAAAAGGCTACTAAAATAATCCCCCCACTGACCAGAGGGACTAAATATTTACGCATTCTCCTCTCCTTTACCGGTTTTCAAGGGAAGTTGGGGAAAATGGGGGATTTGTCCCTTTATTTTTTCCCAAAAACTCCCCAAAAATTTCCCCCACTCCCGTTTCAGGTCGGGGCAAAGCTCCTCCCAATCCAACTCCTTTTGATATCGACTGCCCCGGAAAATCTCCTCCAATTTTTCTTTAATTCTCCCACTATGGAGTCGATTGAGTCGGGCAATTCCGCACCCGATTTTGAAAAGATATTTTACCGCTTCCAGTGATTCAAATCTATCCACCTCTCCAATCAGTTCAACTTGGGTGGGGAGGAGGATTTTGGGGACCGGCTCAATTTTAAAAATATCCCTCTCCAGTGATTCGATTATCAACTTTTCCGGCTCACTGAAAAGGTCGTCAAACATTGCAAAATTGTAGACCAGTAAAACAAATCGCCGTTTTTCCCCGTCAGAGAGAGTGAATTTCATTGAGCTCCTTTAAAATTGAGTCGGCTTTCCGGAGGAGTTCTCCAATCTGTTTGTGGTGGAACTCTATCCGATTGAGAATCTCCCCTACTCCACTGAAAAGGAATTCAATATCCAAATCCAACTCCAAAAGATGATTGAGGATATCGAAGTTTATCTCCCTCTCCTCCCGTCCTTTCAATCTCCAATAGAGATAATCATCGGATAAAACCCCGATCAAATACCCCAGACTTAAAAGGCGATTATTCCGTTGGAGAACCTCCAGATTGGAGACCACCTCATTTAACATTATAGGAATTCTCCCAGTAAAAAAGGGGATTTGCACCGGATATTCTTCCAATAGCTCCAGAAACTCCTTTTGGAAATTGAGATATTTTCCTTCAAACTCTTTGAGATACTCCCCATAGAGTTCTTGAATTCTATTTTGGAGTTCTTCCAATTTTTCATTGGTTAAATAGGCAGACCCAAACTCCAAAAGGGGTTCAAATTTCAACTGGACAAAGAGGGAGTTTTTTGCCCCCTCCTCCAACTCCTTTATCTCCCGTTTGATAGCCCGGCGGATTCTATCCCGCACCAAAGCCGGGGTTTTGGAGGAGGTAACCTCCTTCCAGAAAAAGGAGTAACTCTCCTTCAACTCCTCCAGAACCTCCTCCCCCTTCTGGAGGGTCTCCCCAATCTCCTCCCGGAGTCGAATCCCCTCCTCTTTGAGATACTGCTCCGATAATTCCCTATCTTTTTTTAAAACATACTCACTTAAATCCCGTTTCAACTCCTCAAATTTTTGGTTCCAAAAGGGGTCTTCTTTACTGGAGGAGATAATTTTGAGGGGAAAATTGACAAAAATATCCTCCCCTTGGAGATGGGAGTTTATCTCCACCATTTTGACCTCATACTCTTCGGGGGAGTTGACAATTACATCTCCAAAATTGATAACCCCAAAAATATTGTCCCGATAGAGGGACTCCTGTCGGAGTCTTTTGAGAAGGTCCATTTCGGTGGCTTTCCCCGCTTGGGTCCCATTGAAAAGCCAAATAATGTAATTTACCCGGCTCAAAATTGCTTCCGTTACCCTATCCAAAGAGGAGACATCATTGAACCCGGGGGTGTCGATAATATGGAAATAGCGGAGAATTTCATTATTTACAAAAACCCGAATCTCTTGGGGGGTGTAGAGGTCGCTTTCGTCCCACTCCCTTTGGAGTTTTTGGAGTCGGGAGTAGCCATCATAGACCCGTTTTATTACCTCCCCCCGATAGTTCCGATAGACTACCTCTATTTTCTCCTCCTCCCCATACTCCAAAATGGTAACCACTGAAGTTATCGGAGTGAGTCCAGTGGGGAGAATCTTTTTTCCAATTAAGCGGTTGATAAAGGTGGATTTTCCGGAACTAAACTCCCCCAAAACCGCCAATTTTAGAGGTTTTTCCACAATTTCGTTTATCCGGTCAAAAATTGGGTGGAAATGGCGGATTAAAGCCTCCTCCTGCTCCAATACCTGCCGGGAGTTTTCAATCGTTACATAGAGATAGGTTCTCTCCAACTCCTCCCGCTTTTTCATACCGCCCCCCCTTCCACTGGTCTGGTAAATAGAAAGCCCCTCAATTTGGCACTCCTTGCCCGTGGATTCTCCCTAATCTCCCTCTCCCCGGCAACAATCGGTTTTTTGGTCAACACTATCCCCAGTTGGTTATCTCCGCCACAACTGCACCGGGGGGCATCGGGGGGGCAAATGCACCTTTTTGCCCACTCTTTAAACCGCCGTTTTACTGCCCTATCCTCCAGAGAGTGGAAGGTGATTATTCCCGCCACCATTCCCGGCTCTCCAATCTCCCCTATTTTATCCAACAACTGCTCCAACTCCCCCAACTCATCATTGACCTCAATTCTAATTGCTTGGAAAATTGGGGCTAATCCCTTTTTGTTTTTGATCCCCACCTTTCCCAGAACTTGAGCCAACTCCCGATTGGAGACAATAGGACGGGCTTTTACAATCGCCTCTACAATTCTCCGGGGGTTTCTAATCTCGCCGTAATTCCGGAAAATCTCCTCCAGTTTCTGCCTTGGGTAGTGGTTGACTACCTCCCGGGCGGAGAGGGGTTGGGTCTGGTCCATTCTCATATCCAATTGGGGACTTTCAAAATTGAATCCCCTCTTCTCCTGATCCAGTTGGTAACTGCTAACCCCTATATCCGCCAAAACTCCCCCAATCTTCAACCCCCTTTTCCGGAGATTTTCCGCAATTTCCGGTAATAGTTCCGATGCCCGTCCGTGGTAAAACTCTACCCTCTCTCCCCACTTTGCCAATCTTTTCCGGCTAAACTCCAACGCCTCCCTATCCCGGTCAATTCCCACCACCTGCACCCCGGGATATTTCTCCAAAATTCCGGCGGTGTGTCCCCCAAATCCCAAAGTGCAATCGATAAAAACTTTCCCTTTTCCGCCCCCCTCCTCCCCCAACGGGGCAAATAACTCCATCACCTCATCAAAAAGGACGGGTCGGTGGGGGATTTTTTCACCAGTCTGGGAGATATTTAACCTTTCCCCCATTATCTCCCCTCTTTGGAAATCAAATCTGCCAATTTTTTGCACCCCTCTTTGTAGCCATATTTACACGCCAAATCCAGATAGTGTTTGGCTTTGTCGACACTGGCAAACACAAACCCATTTCCTTTTAAATAGTTGATACCCAACAGATAACACGCCTCCCCTACCTTCAGTTTACACCCCTTTTCAAAAAGTTCGTTGGCGGTGGAGTAATCTTTGGAAATACCTATCCCCTCTTGGGCAAGTTTTCCGGCATTGAGACACCCTTTTCCATCTCCCTTTTCACACCCCAATTTGAAATATTTAAACGCCTTTTTGAAATCCTGTTTCAATTTACTTCCAGTGTAGTAGAGATACCCCAGATTGGTGCACCCTTTGGGCTCTCCCAACCTACACCCCAAAAGGTAATATTTGAAAGCTTTGTCAAAGTCCTGTTTTGGATAGATGCCCTCATCGTAGAAGTAGCCCACATTGTAACAACCGGTTGCGTCCCCCTTATCACACGCCAATTTGTAGTAGAAAAATGCCAGTGGGAAGTTTTGGGGCACATCGTAGCCATTGGAGTAGAGATAGCCGAGATTTGTGCACCCGACCGGGTCTCCCAATTTACACCCCAACGCAAAATATTTGAAAGCCTTTTTGTAATCCTTCTCCAATCCGTAAATTGGGTAGTAGACATTTCCCAAATTGGTACACCCCTTGGCGTTCTGCTTTTCACACGCCATCCGATAATATTTTGCTGCAAGGGGGTAGTTCCGATTGACCGCCAACCCCAAAAAGTAGAGGTTTCCCAATCCTACACACCCGTTACTATCCCCCAAATTACACCCAATTTGGAAAAATTTCCGGGCTTGGTCAAAATCCTGCTCTACATCGTCCCCATAGAAATAGAGACTCCCCAAATAGGTGCACCCTTTGGGATATTTGAGCTTACAACTCTTTTCATACGCCTCCACCGCCTTATCCATATTGACTTTAATCCCCTTCCCATACTGGTAACTCTCCCCTACAAAGTAGCACGCCTCCCCAACCCCCTTTTCACACGCTTTGTTGAACTCTTTAAACGCCAAATAGTAATTTTTTGGTCCATTTACCCCAAAATAATCCATTTTCCCCAAATAGAGACACCCGTAGGGGTTCCCTTTTTCACAGGCGATAGAGGCAAATTTGTAAGCTTTGTCGGTGTCTACCGGCACCCCAATTCCGTAAATGTAGTAGTAACTTATCTTTCCACACCCATAACTATCCCCCCAATCGCACGCCATTTCGTAAAATTTGGCAGCTTTGGTAACATTTTTTTCCGATTCTGCCCTTTTTGCTACCAAATCACACGCTTTGGGGTTCCCCTTTTCACACTTTACTTCCAATCTCCAAGTTGGAAGGGAGGAGAGGGGGACTTTCTTCTGGGCACATCCAATAAAGAGGAGGGCTACTCCAATCCCCCCAATTTTCAGGACTTTTTTCATTTAACTCCTTCTTTGAGCCGTTTGTTATAATTTTAACAAAAAAGGGTTGTAGCAAATGTTAAAGCCTTTATTGGTGGAAGTGGGGGTAGAGGAGCTTCCGGCTATTCCCCTCTTGAAAGAGCTTCCCAATATCGAAAAAAAGTGGCTTCAAATCCTTGAAGAGTATCGATTTAAGACCAATTTCCAGTTTTTTTATACGCCCCGGCGATTGACCCTCTGGCATCGGGAATTTCCGGTAAAACAGGCGGAAAAATTGGAGGAGTTTTGGGGACCTCCCCAAGGGGTGGCGGAGAAAAACCCCAAAGCGGTGGAAGGGTTTGCCCGAAAGGTGGGGGTAACCCCCGACCAACTCCAGTGGAAGGAGAAAAAAGGGGGGAAATTTCTCTACTATAGTAGAAGAGTGGAAGGGGAGTCAATTAAAAATTTACTGGGGGAGATGGTTGAAAAATGGCTCAACTCCCTCGATTTTGGGAAGGAGATGGAGTGGGGGAGTTGTAAATATCGGTTTATCCGCCCGGTTAGATGGATTTTGGCAATGGTGGAAGATGAGGTTATCCCCTTCTCCACCTACTGCGTTACCAGTGGAAACCGCACCCGGGGACACCGGATTTTTAAACGGGAGATTGAAGTTGGATTTGTGGGGGATTATTTCTGCCAATTGGACAAAAAAGGGGTAATTCTCTACCCAGACCAACGGCGGAAGAGGATTTTGGAGGGAATCCGCCAAATAGAGGAGAAAGAGGGGGTGCAAGTGGCGGTAAACCCCTCCCTTCTGGAGGAGATTGTGGCAATTACCGAATACCCCACCTCCCTTTTGGGGAAATTTGATGAAAAGTTTCTCCAACTCCCCCCGGAGGTGATAGTTACCTCAATGGAGACCCATCAACGCTATTTTCCAGTCTACAAAGATGGAAAATTGACCAATCGATTTGTGGTTGTCTCCAACGCCTTTACAGATAATTTCTCCAAAATTATCGCCGGAAATGAAAAAGTTCTCCGGGCACGATTGGAAGATGCCCTCTTTTTCTGGCAACAGGATCTGAAACGGGGACTTGACCCCACCGGACTGGAGAAAATTGTCTATATGGACGGATTGGGAAGTTTGGCAGATAAAGTTGAAAGGGAGAAGAGAATAGGGGAGAAAATTGCCGATAAATTGGGGGTAGAAAGGGAGCCTGTTGAAGAGGCAATTAAATATGGAAAAGCAGACCTTTTAACCGAAATGGTTTACGAATTCCCAGAATTACAGGGGATTATGGGGTATTACTACGGCTTGAAACAGGGGTTAAATGGGGAGGTTGCCACCGCCCTCAAAGAGCAGTATGGGGAAACCGCCTCCAATCCCATCTCTCTAATTTTAAATCTTGCCCAGAAATTGGACAATATTTTGGGACTTTTTTCGATAGGAAAAATTCCCAAAGGAAACCGAGACCCCTTTGCCCTCCGGCGGAGTGCCAACCATATCCTCAAACTCCTTTTGGATAGGGGGGTTGCCCTCAATCTGGAGGAGGTGGTAAAAGAGATAGCCAAAGAGTATAAAACCCCCGACGGAAAAGAGGTTGACCCGGCTCAAGTTTTGGAGTTTATCTTTGAAAGGCTCTACCATCTCTACAAAGAGACCAATCCGGCAATTATCCGGGCAGTTCTCCGGGGAAAAAACCACTCCCTTCCAGAGATTGGAGAAAAGATTCAACTTCTCCACCAATTGACCCAATCTGAAGGGTGGGGGGAACTCTCCTCCACCTTTAAACGAATTGCCAACATTTTGAAAGGGGTGGAGCTCTCCGACCAATTGGAGGTTGACCCCTCCCTCCTTCAAGAGGAGGCGGAGCGGAAATTGTGGGAAGAGTTCCAAAAAGTGGTGGAGAGAAATCGGGAGGAGCCCAGTCTGGAGGTGAGATTGGATAATCTTTTAAGCCTCAAACCGGCAATTGACCGCTTTTTCGATGAGGTCAGGGTAAATGTGGAAGACCCCAACCTCCGCCGGAACCGCCAACATCTGATAGCCACAATTTACCGGGAATTCCTCGACACCATCGGAGATATAAAAGAGGTGGGGTAACTCCCCTTTTTGCCCTCTTTTTCCCATTTTCCCATACTTCTTCTATTTACCAAATAAAAGAGAAAAAGTTAACTTCCATTTAACTCCCAAAGTTCAAAAAAGGGCATAAAAAGAGAAGAGAGAGTAAATTCCATTTTTTCCCTTTTTTGATAATATCCTTTTTTAAAAAGAGGTAAAAAGGTTTGAAGTATGGGTAATAAAGACCGGTGTAGTTTTTGCGGAGCGG
>PUXY01000137.1 GCA_009659955.1 Campylobacterota bacterium
GAGAAAAAGAGGGGGAAATTAGAGGTCTTTTTCGATCCCGGTTTTTTTGAGGGTAAATTCCACAAATTTGTAAGCCACAATAATCAGAATAGGCCACATAAAAAAGAGAATAAGTCCCCAAGTGGTGTTAATTTTTTGAGCTTCCGGATTAATTCCGTTGGGGAGGAGTTTCTCCCCCGCCAACAGGAAGTTGGCGGAGAAGAGCATCAAAAACAGAGTCAACTTTTTCAACATTCCAACCTCCTTAATATGCGTGTGAATCTTCGGTAATTTCCCGACTGGTAATAGGACCATCTTTTTTCATTTGATACCAAACCCACGCAATGTATGCCAATACAAATGGCACTGCAATACTTACCCACGCCATTACCGCCAAAGTTTCTTTACTTCCAGAGCTATTTTGGATAGTCAAACTACTTTGGGGGTCTGCATAGCTGGGGTAATAAGCGGTTCCGGGGAGTCCGGCAATCAAGAAAACTACAATCCCAATCAAAACGGTTCCAAGACCACTGGTCCAAATTCCCCTTTTGGAGTTTCCAAATCCAGATTGAAATACTCCTACCACAAAGAGAACCAATCCCAAAAGGAAGAGGATCAAAGGCAATGCTCCAAAAGAGAAGAGATTGTGGAGATATTTGTTATCTACCAATTTAATGGTTCCTTTGGGATCGTGGATATCATATCCATACCCTTTCAAAGTAACCAATCCAATCAAAACTACAACCAATGCTACCAGTAACACAACAAAGCATCTTTTAATTACCGCTTTCAATCTATCAATTACATCACCAAAATCGTGATGGTCAAGGTCGTTAATCAACCAAAGGGCTCCCAAAATCCGAGCTACTGCAAAGAGGAGAATTCCCATTGCCAAGTTGAACCACGCTCCGTGGTTGAAAGCAATTGCTGCTTCAAGTCCCCGGAGATTGGGCACACTTTTATCATACCCCCATTCCAAAACTTTGGTAGCAGGGTCATAGTGGAAGTTACTTCCAGTAAAGAAGGTTCCTACTGCTGCTCCAATCAAAACAATTCCAACAACCCCGTTGAAATAAAGGAACATTTTATAAGCATTTTTTCCAATCAGGTTACCCTTTTTATTCATATATTCATAGGCAACCGCTTGGAGAACAAAGGCAAAAAGAATCAACATCCAGACCCAGTAAGCTCCCCCAAAACTAATAGAGTAGAAAAGGGGGAAAGCGGCGTAAAGGGCTCCCCCAAAGAGAACCAAAGTGGTAAAGGTCAACTCCCATTTCCGTCCCAAGGAGTTGAGGATAGCCCGCTCCTCCGTTTCATCTTTAGCAACATGGAAGAGGGTTTGCCCCCCTTGCACAAAGGTCATCAAAAGGAACAATCCTGCCAAAACCGCCACAATTATCCACCAATAGACCTGTAGGTAGAAATGGGTGGCGTCCACTGTTATTGGTGCCCAAGTCATTAGTGTGCTCCTTTTGGTCCGTTTTTAATAACGGTAAAGAGGATTTTCAGCTCTGCAATCCCCAAAATTACAAAGGCGGTCAAGAACAAGAAGAAAGTTGCTTGAACATTTTGCAATGCAATTGGGGTTACAGATTGGTTGGTAGGTAACAAACCAAAGACTGTCCAAGGTTGCCGTCCCAATTCTGCGGTCATCCATCCAAAACTGGTAGCAACCCAAGGGAGAGGAACAATTGCAACTGCAATTTTTTGAAGAAGTCTGTTTTGAACAAAAGTTCCTTTAATAATGGAGTAGTAAGCCCACGCGAAAATTATGATGAAGAGGAATCCCAATCCAACCATAATATGGAAAGCATAAAAGACTGGTGGAACAGGTGGATAGAGTTTGGTTGGATCATCAGGCAACCACCCATATCCCAAAAGGTCAGCTTTGTGAACTTTTACCCCATCAACTTCCGCTACTACACTATAGAAATCTTTTTTAGCCGCTTCCATTCCAGCGGTATCGCCTTTAGCTTTGGCTTCGTGATATTTTTTAATATCTTCAATAGCTTGTTTTCCAACTTCCCGCAATTTTTCAAAAGACCAAATTCCATACTCTGGGTTACCCTCAACCAAATCTTTCAATCCGGGCACGAAGGCATTGGGACTCCGTTTACCCAAAATGGAGAGCATATAAGGGAGTTCAATTTTGATACTGAAAGCTTCATCGTTGCTATTAACTTCTCGGGGATCCAAATTTTTTGGAATACCGAAAGCAACAATAGGTGCACCTTTTTCCCCTACATAAAGCCCTTCCATAGAAGCAATTTTGGTAGGTTGGGTATTGGCAACTTCATAGGCGTGTTCGTCTCCAATAACTGCTACAAAAATTGACGCTACCAATCCAAAGGAAGCTGCTACTACCGCAGATTTTTTTGCAAACTCGACATGTTTTCCTTTGAGAAGGTAGAGACTGGAGATACCCAATACAAAAATAGAAGCCAAGGTATATCCAGAGCTAATAACATGCAAAAATTTAACTTGGGCTACAGGTTGCATAATCAGTGCCCAGAAATCGGTCATTTCTGCCCGGCTATTTTCGATACTGAACCGGTAAAAATCGGTAGATGGGTGTTGCATAAACCCGTTGGCAATCAAAATCCAGAGTGCAGAGAGGTTGGAACCAATTGCCAACAACCAAGTTGATGCCAAGTGGACCCCTTTGCTTACCCGTTTCCAACCGAAGAAAGAAATAGCAGCAAAGGTAGCTTCCATAAAGAATGCCACAATTCCCTCAACGGCAAGAGGTGCCCCAAAGATATCCCCTACAACCCAAGAGTAGGTAGACCAGTTGGTCCCAAACTCAAACTCGTGGATAATCCCTGTCGACAATCCCAACGCAAAGTTAATTCCGAAAATGGTTTGCCAAAACTGGGTAATCTCCTTCCATTCTCTTTTACCCGTTTTGACATAGATGGTTTCAAAGAATGCCACCAAATAAGACATTCCAAGGGTAAATGGGACAAAGAAGAAGTGGAACAAGGCAGTCATTGCAAATTGAGCCCTTGCCCACTCCAGCATTCCCATGGAGATGGTATGCTCCATCAGTTTCCTCCTTTTAGATTTGATGTAGAATCAGTGGGTAATTCTGTTAAATGTTTCAGGTATAACTCTTTCTGTTGGGCTCTATCCATTTTGGTATCCAGAGTTGGAAAGAGAAATACCCGAAACAGAACAAAAATTACCACCAATTTGATGATAATAATTACCCACAATTTTTGTCCCAACGGCGACATATTTTTGAAGCCGTCGATGTAAAAGAACAGAATCCGTTTGAACACCCCCTACTCCTTTTTTCTGGAATTTCCCCTTCCTAAAAAAGAAACATGGTTTCAAAAGTATTCTACCATAAGTTAGAGTTTTTTTTAAGCGGAGTTAATGGATTTGTAATAAAAATAGACACAGAGATGCAAAAAAAAGAGTTAGGAGAGGGAGAAAATTTCCTTTACTTTTTGGAGTAATTCTCCGATTTTTCCGGGATTTTTTCCTCCCCCTTGGGCAAAATCCGGTTTTCCACCTCCTTTACCTTCTACAATTGGTGCTACTTTTCGTATCAATTCTCCCGCAGAGATTTGAGGAGTGGTGGAAAGGGCTACCAACTGGACTTTCCCATTATTCTCCCCGGCAAGGAAGATTACCCCTTTCTCTCCTATTTTAGGTTTCAATTTCCCCGCAATTTCCCGGAGATTAACCCCATCTAATCGGTGAATAATATATTTTACTCCCCCTTTTTCCACCGGTTGAAGGTCTGTTACACTCCGCTCCTCCAACTCCCGAATCTGTTTCCGGAGTTTTTTAATCTCCTCCCGTTGGGACTCCAAAAGTTGCCCCAAATCTTTGGCTTTCCACTCTTTTTTCAGTTGTTCAACCTCATCTCTATACTTTTTCCCATATCGATAGGCGGAAAGTCCAGCTACCCCTTCTATCCGTCGAACTCCGGCACTGACCCCACTCTCTTTTGTAATGTAGAAATTCCCTATTTCTGCCGTATTGGAAGTATGGGTTCCTCCACACAACTCTACAGAAAAATCCCCAAATTTTACAACCCGGACAATCTCCCCATACTTTTCTCCAAAAAGAGCCATCGCCCCCATCTTTTTGGCTTCTTCCAACGGCATTTCCACCACCTCTCCTTTAATCCCTTGGGCAATTATCCGGTTGATTAACCCCTCTACTTCTTCCAATTGGGTTGGAGTTAAAGGTTTAGGGTGGGTAAAGTCAAACCGGAGGCGGTTACTCTCAACCAAACTCCCCGCTTGGGAAATATGCTCCCCCAACACTTTCCGTAAAGCGGAGTGGAGAAGGTGGGTGGCGGAATGGTGTTTGGCAATTTCCCGTCGCCGGAGTTTGTCCACCACTGCTTTAATCTTTTCTCCCCGTTTTAACCCTTTCGCCTCTTCCACTTTGGAAATATTCAACTCTCCAACCTTTTGGGTATCCACCACCTTTGCCACCGGTTCATCTTTCCGATAGAGGGTTCCGGTATCTCCAACCTGTCCCCCGGATTCCGCATAAAATGGGGTCTCTTTCAACACCACAAACCCGGAGCCGTTCAACTCCTCCACCTCCTCCCCATTTTCGTTGAAAAGGGCTTCAATTTCGGTCTCAACTTCCAGTTGGGTATACCCCACAAACCGATTGGGGGAGATCTCCCGTTGACTCTTCAACTCCCACCCTTGGGCTCCACTCCCTTTCCAGTTTGCCCGGGCTCTATTTCTCTGCTCCTCCATCAATCTATTGAACTCCCCAATATCCACCTCTTTCCCCACTTCCCGGAGCATATCTTGGGTTAAATCCAGTGGAAAGCCGTAGGTATCATAAAGTTTAAAAGCCACTGCCCCACTGAATTTTTTCCCTTGAACCTTTTTCAACTCCTCTTGGAAGAGCTTCATTCCTTTATCGATGGTTTCAAAAAATCTCTCCTCCTCCGCTTTTACTATCTCCTCTACCCGCGTCTGCTCATTTTTCAAATAGGGGTAGTGGGTCCCCATACTCTCCACCACAATTTTTACCAATTTATGGAGAAAAGGTTCCCGGAGTCCCAATTTGTAGCCGTGGCGAACCCCCCGCCGGAGAATCCGTCTCAACACATATCCCCGCCCTTCATTGCTAAATTGCACCCCTTGGGCGGTCAAATGGGTAATAGCCCGGATATGGTCGGCAATTACCCGATGGGACGCCCCCTCAACCCCAGAAGAGTAGGGACGCCCTGTCAACTCTTCCACCCCTTTAATCAGTGGTTTAAAAAGGGAGGTTTCGTAGTTGGAGGTAACCCCCTCTTTAATAGCAGTAATTCTCTCCAATCCCATTCCGGTATCGATGGAGGGTTTGGGTAGGGGGGTCAAATTTCCATTTTCGTCCCGGTTAAACTCCATAAAAACCAAATTCCAAATCTCCAAAAACCGGTCTCCCTCTCCCCCCAAATAGTCCTCGGGTCCATTGAATTTATCTGCCCCTTGGTCGTAATGTATTTCACTACAAGGTCCACAAGGTCCGGTCTCCCCCATCTGCCAAAAATTATCTTTATCCCCCATTTTGACAATCCGCTCTGCCGGCACAAATTTTTGCCAAATTTTCCCCGCTTCCTCATCATTTTCGTGGATTGTAATCCAAAGTCTCTCTTTGGGGAGTTTCAAAACTTCAGTTACAAACTCCCACGCATATTCAATAGCTTTCTCTTTAAAATAGTCCCCAAAGGAGAAATTCCCCAACATTTCAAAAAGGGTGTGGTGGCGGTTGGTATACCCCACATTTTCCAAATCGTTGTGTTTCCCCCCCGCCCGCATACACAACTGGCTACTACACGCCCGGGGAGGAGTAGGTGCCGGCTTTTCACCGGTAAAAATAGGTTTAAATTGCACCATTCCCGCATTGGTGAAGAGAAGGGTCGAATCATCGGGCACCAGTGGAGATGATGGATAAATTTTGTGTCCTTTCTTTTTAAAAAAATTTAAAAACTCTTTCCTGATATCCATTGGAAAACTCCTATTATCGGTAGATAAGTTAATTTTTATAATTTTAACTAAACTGGGTGAATGGGAGGAATTTAATATTTTTTTCAAAAATCTTTATGGAAGGATTTTAATTTGAATAAATAGAGAAAAAATAAACGAAATTCCCCCTTCCCCCGAAAGTTAGGTTTTAATAAGGTTTTTTGCCCAGATAATTTCCGGGAGGGGAGAATTGGCACACAATATAGGTTCTTCCTTTATGGGTAGCTTTTCCGCACCCCACTTCTTTGGTGGTTTTCCACACAATTTGGGTATAGTGACCACACATTTTCCCCGGCTTACAATAATTTTTAGACCGGATAGCTCCACCCAAATAATCCTCTTTCTCCGCTCCCCAAGTTAAAACCGCATCTTTTAAGGTAACCGGGCGTTTTCCCCACGCTACAAAAATGTTTTCCCCATACCGCCCATTGGTTTCTGAATGTTTAAATTTTCCACTATTTGCCAACTCTTCTGCCCATTGTTGGGCACTTTGAGCCAATTTTTGGCTCCATTTCAAAGGGGGAGTTTTTACTTCTGCCCGGAGTTGATTCATAATTTTCAATCCCTCCTCAATCTCTTGGGAGGTCAACTCCCCCCATAAAAAAGTAAAACCTACTGCAACTGCCAACCCCAATTTCAAGATTTTAGCCATTGCTCTCCTCCTATCTTTAAAATTTTTTCTTCCCCTTCTCCTTTTGCCGTTTATTTCCCCTAATTTTAACCCCATTTTCCTTTTCTGTTTACTCTTTTAGCCCCCTCAACCGATGAACCTGCTTCAAAATTTCCCTTTTATCTAAAAATAACAACTCCTTTTGGAATAAGGAAAAAGGAAAAAAGGAAGGGGAAAGATTATTTGAGAAGTTGAATCAAGCCGGCAAGGGCTCCTGTAAATCCGGCATTGTAATCGGTGGCAACTTCATTCGCCACATAGTCGTGGCGATCATCTTTATAATCGAAATCGTTGGCACTTTTGGGACCTCCAACCAGAGCTCCCACCAAGAGATAGTGGTTGTTGACCGGGTCGTCAATGTTGTTGGTGTGGGAGTCGTGGGAAGCCCGATGATGGGGATTGATTGGGTAATTTTGCCCGTATCCTACAACATAAGAACTATGGCGGGGATTATCCCCCAAAATGTAATCAATCTCCCTTTTGGCAAAATCTACATAACTTTGCCGGTTGGGATCGGTAAGAGGAAGAGATTTGGCGTAGACCAAAGCTATATAGGCGGTGGTTGATGCATATCTCAAAGAGCCCCATTGACTTAAGAAAGCCAACCCCCCTTCTGTGGTTGGAATTTTGTGGAGCCAATAATCCATATGTTGATCCAGTTTGGCTTTGTAATCGGGGTTGCGGGTAATTTGGTAGAGAAGGAGGTAAGTCCCAATGGAGACATTGTCCCAATTTTGAGCCCAATAGATGGAAGATTGGGCGTTTTTAATGTAATTCTCCGCTTTTTTTAGATAAGTGGGGTCTCCGGTAGCTTTGTAGAGCCAAACTGCCCCCCACGCCAATTCATCATTGTAACCGCTATAGGAGGAGTAGAATCCATTGGCACCGGTGTAGCCGTTATTTCCTTGATAGGTTTCCGCAAATTTGTAGATTTTTTTGGCGGTATCCAAAAGTTTTTGGGCATATTGGGGGTCGGTAGCTCTAAAGAGAAGGGAGCCACTTGCCAAAGCAGCTGCCATACCTGCAGATACTTCAGTGCATCGGTTATTGGCATCGCAACTATAGGTTGGTCGTTCCATTGTCATCAACTCTGGGGGTCCCCAAAAGGCGTGGTCTTTGTGGGGGTCTCCCACTTGATAATAGACCACATCATCGGCGGGAGAATCGGGATTTTGACCGCCGTTATAACAATTTAAGAAATAGTCCAACGCATATTTAACCTGCTCTTTTCCATACTCCAGACTATTGGCAAATTGATACCCTTCGGGGAATTCCAACATACTCCACGCCAACATTGTAGCACTATAGGACATTGGGAGATTAAATTTGACATGGTCTCCGGCATCAAACCACCCTTTGGAGAGGTCTCTCCCCACATCTTTCCCATCGTCTTGAACCGCCGGTTTCCTCCAAGTTACCCGGGGAAAAGGTCCCGGTCCCCGTTGGGCTTCATAAAATTGAAGAGCCATCGGTAAAACTTTTTGGTAATTTTGCACCCCAAACTCTCCACTGGAAGTAAAATGGGTCTCTGTAGTGGTGGCATTATTATTTGATGGGGTAGAGCTTCCATTGTCAGTTGTTGTAGCAACCTCCGGAGTGGTGGAAGTGGTGGAAGTTGAAGGGGTGTAAGTGGTTCCATTTTCAGAAGTAGAAGTTGAATCTCCAGTGGAAGTAGTAGATGAAGAAGTGGAAGATGAGTTGTCTGCCAAAGTAACACAATACCCAAACTCAACTTTACTATGGGGTTTTACAACTTTATTCCAATCGACCCCTTGAGCTACAACTTTATCCCCCTCTTTCAGATATTTGGCATTCCAAATTTTGTTGATATTCCCGGGCGGATTGATAGTAACTTTCCATAAAACTTGATTGGAGGTATTGTTAATTACCGCCACATTTCTACAAAGTCCACTATTCCATTGGGAAAAGGTGGTCTCTTTTACCTCCAACCCTGCCGAGGTGGGGGTGGTGGCAAGTGAGGCAACTTTGGTAGAGCAATACCCAAATTTGGTCTGTTGATGGGGTTTAAGGGTCTTATTCCAATTTACCCCTTGGGCTATTACCACCAAACTTTTGGGGTCTTGGGTGTAAGTGGCATTCCACATCTGGGTAATTTTACCCGGGGGACGGAAATCAACTTTCCAATTGGTAGAAGTGTCTCCATTGTTGTAGAGGGTAACCTCCACACAAACCCCTTTATTCCAATCGCTAATTGTCCGGCTATTCATCTGAACCTGTGCCATCAACGGCAGTGTAGCCATCATTAGAATAGAGGAAAATTTAGTTGCTCCCATCGGCTCCCTTTTTAAATTAACTTTCATTTAACAATTATAAAACATTTTCCACTCTCTTGAAGAGAATCACAACCATTTTGTGGAATAAAACCGAAAATTTTTTCCAAATTACTCCTTTTTTCATTTGCTAAATCCAATTACTGACCGGTTAGAAAGGGTTTTACTTTCTATTAACTACTTTGGAAATTTGGCAAAAACGCTCCCCTTATTTCTCCCCTCTTTTCAAATTTTAGTTATAACTTTGGGGTCTAAAAATTGGAAAGGCGGGAAGTGTTACTTTATATCCATATACCTTTTTGTAGTTCCAAATGCAATTACTGCTCCTTTAACTCTTTTGTGGGAAAAAAGGGATTATGGAGAGATTATTTAGACGCTTTAATCTCCCAATTTAACCGATGGCAACAGATAAAACCTGCCCTATTTGAAACCCTTTTCATTGGAGGAGGCACACCTTCAACTCTCCCTTCCTCCTTCTATTTCCAACTTTTGGAGGCAATTTCCCCTTTTCTTCTTCCCAATTGCGAAAAAAGTATTGAAGCCAATCCCACCGCTTCCCGGGAGTGGATTGCCCAAATGGGAAAAATTTTCAATCGCATCTCCTTTGGAGTCCAAAGTTTTAATCCCGATAAACTCCACTTTTTGGGAAGAAACCATACTCCCCAGATGGCGATGGAAAAAGTTGAAGTGGCTTTCGAAAGTGGGTTTAAGGAGATAAACATCGATTTGATTTACGGGGTCAAGGGAGATGATTATTCCCTTTTGGAAAAAGATATTTCAATTGCGGAAAAATTACCCATTACCCATATCAGTGGCTACTCCCTTACTATTGAAGAGGGAACTCCCTTCGCCCAATTGGGAACAGAAGCCCAAAATTTAGATGAAGAGCTCCAACTCTGGTTTATCCAACGGCTAAACTCCTCTTTTCCCCAATATGAAATTTCCAATTTTGGAAAAACTTGCCGACACAATTTGGGATATTGGGAAGGGAAAGAGTATCGGGGAATTGGAGCCGGGGCAGTGGGATTTGAAAAAATCCCTTGGAAAGGGAATCGGTTTTTCAGATATTACCACCATTATCAAATTGAAAAATTTATTGGAGAGCCAACACCCCAAAAATGGGAAGAGATAAGTTGGGAAATGTGGCAAGAAGAGAGGATTTTTTTGGGATTGAGATCAATTGTCGGAGTTCCCAAAGCAATTTTAACCCCTTCCCAAATAGAGCGGGCTAAAGAGTTGACACACTCCGGTTTTTTAAAAGAGACTCCCTCCCATTTCCACCCAACCTCTTTTACCCTTGCCGACCCCCTTACATTGGAAATTTTAGAAGGGTAATAGAGTTGGTAAAGATAAAAAATGGACTCAAACAATCTCCAAATTTAAATCAATATTTACTTAAAAACAAATTTAAAAAGCAAAATTAAAAATGTAAGATTGGAAGGAAGATAGGAAAATAGATAGATAGAATAGTGGAAGTGAAATTATTATCGAAATAAAAAAAGGGGGAGAAGAGGGGAATTACATCATTCCCATTCCGCCCATATCTCCCATTCCGCCGGCAGGGGTATTCTCTTTCTCCTCTTTTACTTCGGTAACGGCTGCTTCGGTGGTCAAGAGCAAGCTTCCCACACTGGCAGCGTTTTGAAGGGCGATTCTCTCAACTTTGGTTGGGTCGATAATTCCGGCTTCAAACATATCTACATACTCTCCGGTGGTTGCGTTGAATCCGACATTTTCTCCGGCTTCTTCAACTTTCAACGCCACAACCCCGGGTTCATATCCGGCATTTTCTGCAATTTGTTTAATTGGGGCTTTTACGGCATTTTTGATAATTTCAACCCCAATTTTTTCGTCGGCATCTTCGGGCTCTACGGAGATTTTTTGGGCAGCTTTCAATACTGCAGCTCCCCCTCCTATTACAATACCCTCTTCAACCGCTGCTTTGGTTGCACTCAAAGCGTCGTCTACCCGGTCTTTTTTCTCTTTCATTTCAGTTTCGGTGGCAGCTCCAACTTTAATTACTGCAACTCCACCGCTCAATTTAGCCAATCTTTCTTGGAGTTTTTCCCGATCGTAATCGGAAGTGGTCTCCTCAATCTCTTTTTTAATCTGTTTAATCCGGGCTTCAATTGCAGATTTATCCCCTTGTCCATCTACGATGGTAGTATTCTCTTTATCTACTACAATCCGTCCAGCCCGTCCCAAATCTGCCAAAGTTGCATTTTCGAGGGTGCGTCCCAACTCTTCGCTAATTACTTGTCCCCCGGTCAAAATTGCAATATCTTGCAACATTGCTTTTCTTCTATCTCCAAATCCGGGGGCTTTTACTGCCACTACATTCAAAACTCCCCGCAATTTGTTTACAACCAAGGTTGCAAGGGCTTCCCCTTCAATATCTTCGGCAATAATCAAGAGGGGTTTATTTCCAGATTGGACAATTTTTTCCAAAAGGGGTAACAAATCTTTCATATTGCTAATTTTTTTGTCGTAGAGCAGAATATAAGCATCTTCATACTCTGCCACCATTTTATCGGGGTTGGTTACAAAGTATGGGCTCAAATATCCCCGGTCAAATTGCATTCCCTCTACAACTTCCAATTCATCTTTGAGGGATTTCCCTTCTTCAACGGTGATAACCCCATCTTTTCCAACTTTATCCATTGCTTCGGCAATTAATTCTCCAATTGCCCGGTCATTGTTGGCGGAGATGGTGGCAACTTGGGCAATTTGCTCTTTATTTTCGACAGGTTTGCTCATCTTCTTGAGCTCTTC
>PUXY01000138.1 GCA_009659955.1 Campylobacterota bacterium
AAGGGAGTTTTACACTCTGCCACCATTTTCCCTGACCGACTTTTCCATTTTCCGGCAATTGCCCTCCTCAATGGGGTCTTGGGTTTCCACCCAGTTTCCCGTCCTTTTTTCATTTTTAAAAGTTAAAATTTTTATTTACTCCCAAAAAAAGGAAAAAGTAATGAAAATTTTGGTTACCGGAACCGCCGGATTTATCGGGTTTCACCTTGCCAAAAGGTTATTGGAACGGGGAGATGAAGTAGTTGGATTGGACAATATCAACGACTATTACGATGTAAATCTAAAATATGGAAGATTGGAGGAGACCGGAATTCCCCGGGAGAAGGTGGAGTATAATCGATTGGTCTCCTCCACCAAATACCCCAACTATCGATTTATCAAACTCAATCTGGAGGATAGGGAGAATCTCCACCGGTTGATGGAGAGGGAAAAATTTGACAAAGTTTGCCATCTGGGTGCCCAAGCGGGGGTGCGATACTCCCTCCAGAACCCCTACGCCTATCTCAATAGCAATTTGGTGGGGCACCTCAACATTTTGGAGGGAGTTCGCCACTTTGGAACCCAAGGGCTCACCTACGCCAGTAGTAGCTCCGTTTATGGACTCAACCGGAAACAGCCTTTCGATGTAGATGACAATGTAGACCACCCGATAAGCCTCTACGCAGCCACCAAAAAGAGTAATGAGTTGATGAGCCACACCTACTCCTACCTCTACAATATCCCCACCACCGGACTCCGATTTTTTACCGTTTATGGTCCGTGGGGACGCCCCGATATGGCTCTTTTTAAATTTGTAAAGGGAATTTTGGAGGGAAGAGAGATTGAAGTTTACAATTACGGGAAAATGGAGCGGGATTTTACCTACATCGACGATATTATAGAGGGAGTGGTGAGGGTAATTGACAACCCCGCCCAACCCAACCCCCACTGGAAAGGGGAGCCGGGGAGTAGCCCCGCCCCCTATCGGGTTTACAATATTGGACGGGGAAGTCCGGTGAAGTTGATGGATTTTATTGAAACCATCGAAAAGGTAGTCGGAAAAAAAGCGAAAAAGAAGTTGATGCCGATGCAACCGGGTGATGTCCCCTCCACCTATGCCGATACTACCGCTCTGGAGCGGGATTTTGGATATAAACCGAAAGTTTCAGTGGAGGAGGGGGTTGCCAAATTTGTGGAGTGGTATCGGAATTATTACGGGGTTTGAAGAAATTTCCCTAAAAAAATAAGAGAAAAAGGGGAACTCCTCTCTCTCCGATTGGAGAATAGTTCAAAGATAAAAAGGGGTTTTATTCTCCCCTTTTCCAAATTTACCGGAAACTCCTTTTTCTCTCCTCCTTTTTTCCCTCTCCAGTGGAAACTCTGTAATATAATTTGAAAATCCCAATTTTCAACTTTCCAAAGGAGCAAATAATGGAAAAGATTTTTCCCAAAGTAACAATACTCTCTATTTTGGTAGGGGGATTCTTGACCGGGTGCGTCTCTTCCACTTCCTCCCCTTCCACTAAACCAAAAGGTATCTCCTCTTCCCCTTCCTCAACCTCCGATTTTGAAGTGCCCCAACAGATTCAGCCAGATAGAACTATCAATCCGGCAACTCCCCCCTCCTACAAAATTAGAACTTGGAATAAGAAGAGTGAAGAGATACCCCTCCGCCAAAACCCCACCCAACCCACTGCAACCGGGGAATAAAATTGGAGAGGGGGCTTTCTCCCTTTTTTCCCTCTCTTTTCAATCCCTTTTCCCCAACCAAAGGGCTCTATTCCCCCTTTTCTTCTATCAATTGGCGATAAATCTCCTTTACCGGCTTCCCTGTAATTTTGCTTAAAAGTTTAGCTTTTTGTTTGGGAGGAAGAGGGAGTTCTTCAATCTCTTTGGGAGAAATGGGGGAAGAGAGGTGGGCATTTGGATTGGGAGGTAAAACTACCACCCACTCCCCTTTCCAATTCTCAATTTTTTCCAAAAGTTCTTGGGGAGTTCCCCAGTAGAGGGTTTCAAACTTTTTGGTCAACTCCTTTGCCAAAAAGAGATGGAGATGGGGAGCTTTTTTCTTTAATTCTTCCATCAATTTGGGGAGCCGATGGGGAGCTTCAAAGAGAATAGTCGTCCGCGGAGAGTTGATAGCCTCTTCCAATTTTTTTTCCCTCTCTTCCCCTTTGGAGGGAAGAAATCCCATAAAAGTAAACTCTCCTCCAAATCCACTTAAAAGATAAGCAGTTAGAGGGGCAGATGCTCCGGGAATGGCAGTATATGGAATTTTTTCCTGTTGGCAAAACTGAACCAATTCACTGCCCGGGTCGCTAACCCCCGGCATTCCAGCGTCGGAGATATAAACTACTGGACGATTTTTTAACTCCTCTGGAGAGAGTTGGGAGAGCACTTTTTTGCTATTGTGGTGATGGAGGGAAATAAATTTTTTCCCACCAATTGGAAGGTTTAATAGTTGGAAGAGCTTTTTGGCAACCCGCGTATCCTCTGCCAAAATAATTTCCGCTTCTTCCAAAGCCCTTTTTCCCCTCTCCCCCATATCCCCCAAATTTCCAATGGGGGTTGCTACAAAGGTAACCACCGGTTTCTACTACGCCAACCCATATTTCCGTTTGAACCGCTCAACTTTTCCACTCTTGAGGGCAGTTCGGCTATCTTTTCCAGTAAAGAATGGGTGGCATTTATCACACACCTCAATTTTCAAAGTAGGTTTGGTAGACAAAATTTTAAATTTGTGTCCACAGGTGCAGGTTACTTCACAAACTACATATTCTGGATGAATTCCTTTTTTCATTTTCCACCTTTCAAAATTCTGGATTTGGCGTCAAATTTCGGGAGTGTATTGTAACAAAAATTATCCTATAATTTCCCTACTATTTCCTAAAAAAGGTTGAAAATGGGGAAAATTTTATTTTTAATAGTGGTGGGAGTTGTAATTTATATTCTGTATAAAAAGATGGGAGAAGGAAAGGGGATAAAATCCAGTGGAGTAGGAAGGGGTGAAGAAAAGGAGCAAGTAAAAAAAGAGAGGGGAGAGCAGTTGGAAGAGTTAATTGAGTGTGAGCAATGCCACACCTTTGTTCCCGCAGGGGAGATTCGAAAAGTGGGAGGAAAAAATATCTGCAAGGGGTGCTATGAAAATAGTTAATCCTCCATTTTCTGAAGAAAAATTTTGGGGAGTTGAGGATAAAGGGAGTTGGGAAAAATTTCCAGTGGGACACACTCTCATTTTCCGGGGCGTTAAAAAGGAGTGGGAGCAGTGGAAAATTTGCCAAAAGGGAGAGATACCTTTTGGGGTAGAGGTATCAAGTTTCAAAGAGGCTATTTTTGCCACCAATTTTGGAGCAAAATACCTTTTTACTTTTTCCAATAAATTGGCTCAGATTCTCCAAAGATATGTAGATGATTATCTTTTGACTTCCCGGGTCATTTTAATCGTAGATTCTTTGGAGAAAATTGAAGAAGTAGCCAAAATGGGGATTGATGGAATAATAGAGAAAACTTTTTACTCTTCCCTTTGGAAAAACAAAGGAGAATAACTTTATCTTCTCAATTTCTCTTTTCTCTTTTAAATATTTAAATTTTTTTCTATTTTTGATTCAAAAGAGAGGCTTTTTCAAGGATTTTACAAGTTTATGGAAAAAAGAGGAGAAAGGAGAAAGAGAGATTAAACTCCACACTCCTCCCGCCGTTGGAGGTAATCCCAATATTCGTCAACCTGTTTTTGCCAAAGGTCTAAAATCCACTCATTCCCTTTTTTGAAAAGGTGGGAGAAGCGACCTTGGGCTCCCAGATACTCTTTTACTGGGATTTTCTTTTTGGGGCGATAAGTAATCCGGAGTTTGGTGCCATTTTCAATTTCATACAATGGGAAAGCACAACTCTCAACTGCCAATTCTCCGATGCGGACGGTCTCTTCCGGCTTAAATTTCCATTCGGTGGTGCAGGGGCTCAAGGCGTTGATAAAGGTTGGTCCTTCGGTCTCCAACGCTTTTTGGGCTTTCACCGCCAAATCTTTCCAGTAAGATGGGCAAGCGGTTGCCACATAGGGAGAGCCGTGGGCAGCCATAATCATAGTAATATCTTTTTTCTTCTGTTTTTCCCCATAACTTACCCGTCCCCGGGGGGAGGTAGTAGTGTGGGCACCAATTGGGGTAGAAGAGCTCCGTTGTCCTCCGGTATTCATATATCCCTCATTATCAAGGCAAACATAGAGGAAATCGTGTCCCCTTTCGGTGGCACCACTCAAGGCTTGGAATCCGATATCATAGGTTCCCCCATCACCTCCGAAAGCTACAAATTTGACCGGTCGGTCGGTGTAGAGTTTCCCTTTCCGCTTCAAGGCTTTATGCATCGCTTCCGCTCCACTGATAGCCGCCGCCGCATTTTCAAAACCGATATGAATCCAACTCACATCCCAAGAGGTGTAAGGGTAGATGGCACTACAAACTTCCAAACAACCGGTGGCGGTGGAGACCACCAAATCATCATCGGTGGCGTTTACCACTTCCCGGACAATCATACTATGGGCACATCCGGGGCAGAGTCTATGTCCCCCCAGAAATCGGTCTGGGGTGCAGGCAAATTCTTTTAGATTTGTAATCTTTTTCATTGTCAAACTCCTCTTCTTCTATTAATTAAAGCTCAATTTGGGTCCCCGCAGATTGATAAATCCTTGGAGAGGGGTAACCCGTTTTCCGGCTTCCGCATTTTGTTGGGTCTCTTCGATAACTTGGAGGAGATGTTCAACGGTGGTATCCCGTCCCCCCAGTCCGTAAATGTAGTTGGTCAAAATAGCAGATTGCCCATTTGCCATCAAAGCTCCCGCAGTTTCATTGTAGAGAGCTCCAGTAGTTCCCATTGGGGCAGAGCGGTCTAAAGTGGCAATTGCTTTTACATTTTTCAAAATTTCCGCCAATTGATTGTAGGGGAATGGTCGGAATACCCGGGGCATTACAACCCCAACTTTTATTCCCTTTTTCCGGGCTTCATCTACTGCAACCATTGCGGTTTCATAGGTGCTTCCCATTACAATCAGAGCTATTTCTGCATCGTCCATTTTGTAGGTTTCGATAGTTTTATACTCCCGTCCGGTCAAATCTTTAAATTGTTGGAAAACTTCCTCAATTACTGGGAAGCTATCCATAATAGCTTTATGTTGGTTGGCTTTGTGTTCAAAGTGCCACTCTTCTTCGGTTTGTGCCCCATAGGTTACTGGATTTTCAGTATCCAACATTGGGTTGAGGGGTTTATAATCGCCAATAAATTTATAAGCGGTATCATCGTCCAGTGGGTGGACTACTTGGGCGGTATGGGAAACCAAAAAACCATCTTGGTTAGTGGTTACCGGGAGTCTTACCCTTTCATCTTCGGCAATTTTGAAGGCACAAAGGGTTAAATCGTAAGCTTCTTGGGGGTTGTTGCAGATGAGGTGAATCCACCCGGCGTCCCGTCCCAGATAGAGGTCAGAGTGGTCTCCGTGGATATTGAGGGGGGAAGCCAACGCCCGGTTTACAACGGTCATTACAATGGGTAGTCTCATACCACTGGCTTGGTAAAGGACCTCAACCATTAAAGCGTAACCTTGGGAGGAGGTAGCAGTGGCAACCCGTCCCCCCGCAGCGGAGGCTCCCACACAGGCACTCATTGCGGAGTGTTCAGACTCCACCATTACGAACTCACCATCTATATATCCATCTGCCAAAAATTGGGCGTAATTTTGCACAATCGGGGTTGAAGGGGTAATTGGGTAAGCGGCTACCACATCAACTTGAGCTTGTCGAAGGGCGTGGGCTGCCGCCATATTCCCGTCCCAAACTTCAGTTTTTTTCAATTGATATTTTTCCGCCATTTCTCAATCCTTTTTTTTATCTTCTTTTTTGGGCCATTGGGCTAAAGCCTCTTCAATGGGGGTATGTTCAGGGAACATCAGAAGGGATTTAATGGGGGTGGGGCAGACATCTACACAGACTCCGCACCCTTTGCAGTGGTCGTAATCAATTCCTACCATTTTTGCTTGTTTTTTCCCCCGTTTGGTGGTTACTTCCTCTACCAAAATACAACTATCGGGACACCATACCCAACAGAAATCGCAGTTTATACAGAGGTCAGGGTTAAATACCGGTTTTTCTACCCGCCAATCGGCAACTTTATAGTTGTAAGAGTGAAATTTACTCCGTTTTTTGGTTTTGGGATCTTCAAAGGAGGGAAGCACTGCCCCAAATTGGATTTTATCCCAAGTGGTCAACATCTCTTTTGGTGTAGCCATAATTTCTCCTTATAGGCTTATTGGACTTCTTCTGCGGCTCTTTTAATTGCCCGCAGGTTTCCATCGATAATTTTTTGGGGGAATTTGGAGAGGATATCCTCAATAGACTCCAAAAAGGTATCAAAATCGATAATTCCACTAACTTTTACAAAGGCTCCCAATACAGGGGTGTTGGGAATTGGGCGTCCAATCTCCTCTTGGGAGATTTTAATAGCGTCCAATACATAGAGGGGGCGTCCTTCCAGATGTTTGGCAATTTTTACCAATTCATCTTTGGGAAGATGGGAAGTTACAATAAAAATAGTGTCGTCGGTGGTATTTTCTACAATCTCCTCTTGATAAACCAAAGAGGGGTCAATTACCAAAACATAATCGGGACTCATCCATTTGGAGTGGTCCAAAATAGGGTTGTCATCAATCTTATCATAAGCGGTCATTGGGGCTCCCCGCTTTTCCGCTCCGTAGACAGAGTAGGCTTGAACAAATTTCCCGGTTCTTGCCATTACATCTGCCAACGCTTTGGCTCCAGTTACTGCCCCTTGTCCAGCACGGCTATGCCATCGGATTCGCAACATATTTTGTCCTTTACTGAAAAATTAGCCCTTACTCAATCCAGTGGGTAGTTTATTCTATCAAATTGGAAGTGGGGAAAAGGGAGAAAATTGATGGAGAAGGACTATTTCCACCCCCCCTTGTAGAGGGCGGTAATACTTTTCTCCCCAATTTTTTCCTCTTTTAAAAGGGAGAGGACTTTGGAGGTGGGGGTATCCCACGCAACATCTAATCTATCGGGAAGGGCATAAAGAGTAAGTTTATAGTGGTGGAGTTCCCCAGCGGGAGGACAAGGTCCACCATATCCCAACTCTCCATAATCATTGGTAAATTGCATTCCTATTCGGAAGTGGGGACTTTGGGGAGAGCCGGCACCTTGGGGAATTCCCCCTTTTTCCGCAGGGATATTTACAATCACCCAGTGATACCACCCCCCCTTTTTGGGAGCGTCCGGGTCCCAAATTACAATTCCGATATATTTTGTCCCATCGGGGAGGTCAGTCCAATTGATGTCGGGGGAGATGTTATCTCCTCCACATTGGTAGTAAACTTGAGATAGATGGAGGGGCTTTCCATCTTGGAATGTTTTACTGGTGATGGTAAGCCCATTTCCCAAAACCGCCAAAAAGGCAACTGCAGTCAAAACCCGTTTCATAACTACCCCTTGTTATAAGAAAGTTTGATAAGATAATTTTACAACTTTGTTGAAGTTGAAGATTAATTTGGGAGGGAAATTATGGAAAAATGGATAGTAAATAAGCGGGTTTACTATGATGCAACCGATGCCGGAGGGATTGTCTACCATACTGAATATTTAAAGTTTTGTGAACAAGCCCGGAGTGAACTCTTTTTCCAACAGGGAATCTTTTTTGAAGATGGGGGATATGTAATCAAAAGGGTAGAAGCCGACTATTTGGGGAGTGCCAAATTGGGGGATATTTTGGAAATAGAGACCACAATTAGTAAAATTGGAAATAGTTTTGTAGAGTTTAACCAAAAAGTTATGAAAGAAGGGGATAAAATTTTCCAAATGAAAGCGGTGGCGGTCTATATTGACGAAAGTGGAAAAATAGGAAGAATTCCACCCCGCCATCGGGTGCTTTTGAACCTCTATCTCCAAAAAGGGGAGTTTTGAAAAGGGGTAGAGAGAAGGAATAAGAAGTAAATAAAGGAGAAAAGATGGCTAAAAAAATAAATGAACTTTACCCCTCTTTGGAGGAGATAAAAAGGGCTACCCGGGGAGCTCTCCTCTATCTCCTACTGGTCATTCCTGTAATAGGAGCCTTCTATGGATTGGTAAAAGGAGATATAAAAGGGTTTATTTTGGATAGTATAGGAATAGGTATTTTAATTGGGGCGATTCAACTTGCCAAAAAAGGGTTCTGGGAAGAGTATCTCTACAATAAAAGGAAATATAGTAAAAAGCCGTTTCCCTATAAAATAGCTGGAGGAATTTTGTTGGGGGTGGCACTGGTCTATTATGGAATTATCTCCCATTTGGGTCTATCAACCCTTCTCAGTGGATTAATAGGATTGGTGGGAGGATATTTTCTCCTTTATGGGGTTGATCCCCTCAAAGATAAATTGCCCCCAATGAGAGAGGGCACCGGAGAAGTAGCCCTTCAAGTTTTGGAAGAAGCTACCCAAAAACTGGAAGAAGCCAGAAAATTGGCTCAAAAGGTTAAAAATCCCCATTTGAGAAAAGAGTTGATAGAGGTTATCCAATTGGGGGACGACATTTTGTCCAAACTGGAGGAAAAACCCGATGATATTGAAAAAATGAGAAAATTTTTAATTGTATTTGTTGACTCACTTTTGGAGGTAACCAAATCCTATCGGGAGGTGGAAGAGGTTATCTCTCCCCAACGGGAAGAGGAGTTTTTAAATCTCCTCAATCAAGTAAAAAACCGATTTGTAAGAGAAATGGAGAAACTAAAAGAGAAAAAGATTGTTAATTTTGATATAAATGTAGAGTTACTTCGCCGTGAAATAACCCGCTAAAAGGATGAGCAATGGAAAAACAAGTCCTTCAAAAAGTGGAGGAAGTTATCGTCAACAAAAGCGATAAACCGGTAGAGCCGGTAGATGAAAAAGAGCGACAAATAGTAGAGCAATTGAAAAGTCAATTGAAAGTAGATGAACCTTCCAGTGTAATCTACTTTGGGGTAGAAGCCCAAGAACAACTGGATAAAGTCTCCTCTGAAATGATTGAAGGGGTAAAAAATCGGGATTTGGGAGATGTGGGAAAATCCCTCACCGATTTAATTTCTGCCCTCAAAGGGTTTGATGTTGAAGAGTTTACTGAGGAATCTCCTTGGTGGAAAAAATTGTTGGGAATTAAATCTTCCATTGAAGAGCTTTTTGAAGAGTATAGGGAAGTAAAAGATCAAATCGATGAAATCAGTAATACCCTTGAAGAGCATAGACTTAAATTGAGTAAAGATTTGATTGGATTGGAAAAACTTTATGAAGCCAATTTGGATTATTTCCGGAAATTGGAACTCTATCTGAAGGCGGGGGAGGAGAAACTTAAAGAGTTGGACGAAAAAATTATTCCGGAATTGAGAGAAAAAGCCAAAGCCAGTAATGACCTGATAGATGCCCAAAAATTGAAAGAGGTGGTGGAGTTTAGAAATGATTTGGAGAGACGGGTGCACGATTTGAGACTCTCCCGACAGGTGGCAATTCAAGCTTTGGCAAGTATTAAGTTGGTTCAAGAGAATGATAAATCTCTAATTAACAAAATTACCTCCACTTTGGTAAATACCATTCCCCTTTGGAAAAATCAACTTGCCCAAGCGGTGGCAATCGCCCGGAGTAAAGAGGCAGCGGGGGCTGTTAAAGAGGCAAACGATTTTACCAATGAACTTTTGAAAAAGAGTGCAGAAGGACTCCGGGAAGCCAATAAAATGGTTAAAACCGAAGTTGAACGGGGAATTTTCGATGTTGAGGTAATCAAAGAGGCAAATCAAACTTTGATTAATACCCTTTATGACTCTTTGGAAATTGCCAATAAAGGACGGGAAGCCCGACAAAAAGCTATCCAAGAGTTGAAACACGCCGAAGAGGAGTTGAAAAAAGCTTTAACCGCCGTCAAAGAGGAGCGGTATAAATTAAACAATAAAAGCTAAAATTAACTCCCAAAATTTTTAGTGGAGATTGGAGAAGAAAAGAGGGTGGGAATTAGAACTTTTTTTAAAAAAGTGTGGGGAATTCTGGGGAAGCGGGATAAAATATTTATCGGTATTCTCCTCCTCTTTTCCTTTTTTATTTCTTTAATAGAAGTGGGAGGGGTAGGGGTAATTATGCCCTTTATTGCTATTAGCACCAATTTTGAAAAGATTAAACACTATTTCGTGTTTGATTATCTTTATCAAACTTTCAATTTCCAATCCCCTATCTACTTTACTATTTTTGTAGGAGTAATACTTATTACTTTCTACCTCTTTAGAGGGATTCTAAACTTTTTTTATTTCTACCTTTTGGCAAGATTCTCCTTTGGAAGATACCATTTTATAGCTTATAGACTCTTTGAAAAATATTTGGAGTTTGAATATCTCCAATTTATAAAAAAGAATAGTAGTGAAATTATTAAAACTATTGTAAACGAAGCCCAAAACTTTGTCCTTCTGCTCTCCCAACTCCTTTTTATGGTGAGTGAAATCTTTATTTTGCTAATTATCTACATTTTTCTCCTCTGGCTCAATTGGAAAATGACTCTGATTTTAACTCTTTTCTTGGGGATAAATCTCTATTTGATGAAAAGAACTATTTCCACAAAAATACAACAACAGGGAAAAATTAGAGAAAAAATGAATCTCCAATTTTATAAAATTATCCATTCCTCTTTGGGAAATTTTAAAATGATAAAACTTAAAGGGAACGAAAAGGAGCTTTTGGAAAAATTTCAAAAAGCCAGTTATGAAGCTGCCAACGCCAATATTACCCATAAAGCTTTGAGCGAATTCCCCCGGATTTTTCTGGAAACTTTAGGATTTATTATTGTAATAGGAATGATCATTTATTTACTTTTTAAGTATCAACGGGAAATTACCCCCGATTTGCCTGTGCTTACAATCTTTATTTTGGGACTTTATAGGATGCTCCCCAGTGTAAATAGAATATATAGAAGCTTTAACCATATCCTCTTTACCCTTCCTGCACTGGAAATAATCCATTCAGAGCTATCATACCCAGTAGAAAAATTGGGGAATGAACCGATAAAATTTAATCACAAAATTGTATTGGAAAATATACACTTTTCCTATGAAAAAGATAAACCTGTTCTAAAAGGGGTTAATTTAGAAATAAAAAAGGGAGAAAAAATAGGAATTTTAGGGGAAAGTGGTTGCGGAAAATCAACTTTATTGGATATAATTATAGGCATCTACAAACCCCAAAAAGGGAAAGTTATTATCGATAACACCCTTCTAACCGAAAAAAATGTTAAAAGTTGGAGAAAAAAAATAGGATACATTCCCCAAAATATCTATTTGATTGATGGTAGCGTAGCAGAAAATGTAGCATTTGGTGAAAAAATTGATAGAAAAAAAGTTCGAGAGGCTCTAAAAAAGGCTAAACTCTTGGAGTTCTTGGAAAAGAATCATCAAGGAATAGATACCCAAATTGGAGAAAATGGGATAAAATTGAGTGGCGGACAACGGCAACGGATAGCCATTGCCCGGGCTATCTATAATAACCCCGAGGTTTTGGTACTTGATGAAGCCACCTCCGCCCTTGATCCAGAGACCGAAAAAGAGATAATGGATGAAATCTACAAAATCGGTGAAAATAAAACT
>PUXY01000139.1 GCA_009659955.1 Campylobacterota bacterium
CCCATAAAGCTATATCCGGCGTAAACCCGGATTACAGAATTCCCCCATTCATCGGTTTTTGAACCGCTATAGATATGGTCCCAACTTACTCCCACTTCCAATTGTTGTTTGCGGTTGAAGGAGTAGAGGATTCCCCCTTGGAACCCCCAAGTGTGTCCAGTATCTCCATCCCAATAGATTAGACCGGTTCTAACTCCCACAAAGGCGTTGAATGGATTATTAAAGTTGGTGACCCAGTTGAAGCCGATATCAAATTGGTTGAAAAGGTCACTTCCGACGGTTTGAACCCCATCGATAAAAATTTCGTTGGTGATGTTGTATTTATTGGGGAAAATTAAAAAATAATATCCCATTTTCAACGCCCCAAAGAGGTAATTATGGTCTTCCATATGGTAATTCCCCAGTTCAATACCTACATTAAAGGTATTGCTTTTCAGTTGGACTCCACTGGCTAAAATTACCCCTGCACCCAATAGAGCGGTTAGTCGATGTAAAAGTGCCATTTTTTCTCCTTTTTTAAATGAATTTTATCCTAAAGGGAGAAATTGAAAGTGAAATGAGCTTTTCCCACTCCGATTTTTAATAAAATAAAAGACTCAAAATCTTCAAGGAAGGAACAAAATGGGACGGAAGATTTTTATTTCAATGGTATTGGGAGTAATATTTCCCCTTTTTGCCCAACAGGTAACTCTTACTTGGGTTAAAGGGAAGAGGGGAGAGATAGATACTATTGTTCCCAAAGGAATGACCGGTTATTTAATCTGTCCCTTTTTGAATCGGGATATTATTTGTGGGTTGGCGGTAAGTTTAGGTGATGGAAAGGTGGAGTTTAAAGTATATGATGCTTTGCAGAATAAAGCGATGGCTTTACCGGTGGTTGTGCCCAAACCGGGGGATAAGATAATTTTCCAAAAAGATTATCGGCGGGTAATGATTATAGCTCCTGACCGGGAAAGTTACTACTCTCTGGTCAATCAATATCAAGAAAAGGGGAATAGTGTAATTCCTTCAGATGTGATGGCGGTTTTTGTGGAGGATAATGATGAAATTCCTTCCCGGAGGGAGTTTATCAATTTTGCCAAAAGGTTGAATATTGGTCGGTATATCTTTCTCTCCGATAAGGGGATAGAGGAGATTGATGCTTTATCCCTCACTCCTCTCCGGGTTTTACCTTGGAAGGGAAATGGGAAAGTGAGTTACAAAGTTCCATTCTTTACGACCTATGGGGATTGGGAAAAGATTGACGAACCGATTTTAAAAAGGTATAAAGAGGAGATTTTCACCTTTAAACCCCAAAGTTAAGGGGGAGTTGGGAGGAGTATTGGAGGAATGTGGGAGGGGAGATTTCCCTTTGGGAGAGTAAGAGGGATTTAAAAGAGTAGCAAAAATACCCAAAAGGTGGATAATGTTAACAATAGAGGATAAGAGAGTTTTGAGTCAAATTGTGGGAGAGGAGGATTTTACCACCGATCCCTTCCACCGTCGGGCATACTCCTATGATGCAACCCGGGAGCGGTATGAGCCCGAAGGGGTTATTTTTCCGGCAAGTGAAGAGGAAGTATCTAAAATTTTGGAATATTGCAATAGGAGAAAAATTCCAGTTATTCCCCGGGGAGCAGGAAGTGGATTTACCGGTGGGGCTCTTCCAGTAACCGGAGGGATTGTAATGGCGGTGGAGAAATATATGAATAAAATTCTGGAAATAGATGAAAAAGATATGGTGGCAGTGGTTCAGCCGGGGGTTGTCAATGCCCATTTACAAAGGGAAGTAGAGAAAAGGGGGCTCTTTTATCCTCCCGACCCGGCAAGTATGGATTACTCAACCATTGGGGGAAATGTTGCAGAAAATGCGGGGGGTATGAGGGCTGCCAAATATGGATTGACCAAAGATTATGTAATGGCTCTCCGTGCCGTTTTGCCGACAGGAGAGATTATTAGAGCCGGTAAACGGACTATAAAAGATGTAGCCGGTTACAATCTTCCGGGAATTTTAGTTGCCAGTGAAGGGACTTTGGCGGTAATTACCCAAATTACCCTCAAACTTTTACCCAAACCCCGGTTGAAAAAGACCTACATTGGAATTTTTCCCTCTGTTACCGACGCAATGAGTGCCGTGTATCAATCCCTTGCCCGGGGAGCAATGCCAGTTGCAATGGAGTTTTTGGATAATTTGGTGGTAAAGGCTTTGAAGGAGAAGTTTGGGGTCAATCTTCCCCAATGGGCAGGTGCCCTTTTAATTGGAGATGTAGATGGGAATGTGGAGGAGGAGATAAACTACCAGTTGGGAATTTTAAAGGAGAGTTTTAGAGAGAATGGGGCAAAAGAAGTAAGAATTGCCCAGACGGAAGAGGAGAGCCGGGAAATTTGGTTTGCCCGACGGAACGCCTCCCAAGCGATTACAATTTATGGAACCAAAAAAATAAATGAAGATATTTCGGTGCCCCGCTCCAAATTACCGGAAGCTTTAGCCAGTTTCCAACAGATTGGGGAGAAATATAACCTTAAAATCCCCTGTTTTGGACACGCCGGCGATGGAAATATCCACGTAAATGTAATGGTAGACGGCTCCAATCCCCAAGAGGTGGAGAAGGGGTATAAAGCAGTGGAGGAAGTTTTTGCCAAAGTTTTGGAATTGGGAGGAACTTTGAGTGGAGAGCACGGAATAGGGATAAGTAAAGCCCCCTTTATGAAAATGGCTTTTACTCCAGAAGAGTTGGAGCTTTTCCGGAGAATAAAGGGAGCTTTTGATCCCAATAATATTTTAAATCCCGGAAAGATGGGGCTCTAAAATGCGGGTTTTAACTTTCAATGTCAACTCTATTAGAGCCCGGAAAGAGATTGTCCGGGATCTTTTTTATTACAAAAGTATCGATATTGCGTGTCTCCAAGAAATAAAAACCACCGAAGAGAATTTTCCCCAAATCCACCCGGAATATAAATGTTATATCCACGGACAGAAGCAGTATAATGGAGTGGCAACCTGTGTCCGGAGTAGGATCGAAGTGGACAAAGTCCAGAAAGGGTTTCCCGGAGAAGAGGGGGAGAGCCGTTTTATCTATACCCAAATTGGGAAATGGCATTTAATCAACATTTACGCCCCTTTGGGGGATTTATATGGAGAGAGATTCCATTATAAAATTAGATTCTATCGGCGTCTCCGTGAATTTGTAAGTCAAAATTTTAATCTTCATAAAGATTTGGTAGTTTTGTGTGGAGATTTGAATATAGCCCATCAAGCTATCGATGTGTGGGACCCCCAACAATGGGAGGGGAAAGTTGTCTTTCTTCCCGAAGAGCGGATAGAATTTGACAAACTTTTGGGATTGGGGTTTGTGGATATTCTCCGCTACTCTACCAATCGGCAGATTTTTACTTTTTATGACTATCGGGGGGGAGCTGTCTATAAAGGAGAAGGTTTGAGATTGGACTATTTTCTGGTTTCCAAACCGGTGGTAAAACTTACAAAGGGGATAGAGGTATTACTCAATGTAAGAAAGAGAAAAAAGCCTACACCTTCCGACCATGTTCCTTTAATTGTGGAGTTTCGGAATGTTTAACGATTTGGTAAATTTTTTGGTAAATTTTGCCAACCAAATCGGATATATCGGAGTCTATTTTTATATGTTGTTGGTGGGGACTTTTATTCCGGTGCCCAGTGAATTGATTCTCCTTCCATCGGGATATTTGGCTGCCCAAGGGGAGAAAAATTTTTTCCTATTATGGCTCTCTGCTGCCACCGGCTCCCTCTCGGGGGCGTTAATCAATTACTTTCTTGCTCAATATTTGATAGGGAAGGTTATTTCCAAACGGAAAGTGGTAAAATTGATGAAGTTTTGGCGAAAACACGGGAAAATTTCTGCCTTCCTCGCCCCACTGACCCCCGGCTTGGGGCAATATATCTCCATTCCCGCCGGTCTCTCCAAAATGCCTTTAAAATGGTTTATTCCTTTAACTTTTTCTGCAAACCTCATCTGGACTGGATTTCTCCTTTCAATCGGTTATCTTTTTGGCACCGGAGATAAAGCCCATAAAAGTGTGGTTATAGGAAGTGCTGTCCTATTGGGGATTGTCATTTTGGTAGCAGTCATTTACACCATTATCCAGATCCGAAAGGATAAAAAAGAGGAGAAACAGGAGAGAGAGGAGTTGAAATTTTCCACAGAAGAAGGGGAAAAAGAGAGCTCTACCAATTGAGAAAGAAAAGGAGGCGTCTCCCAAAGGAGAGTTAAATGGTAATAGGAGTAATTATTGCCGATTTTGAGCTTTTGGTAGGGGAGAGTTTAAAGGGGAGAAGAAGGGTAATAAATTCTATGAAGGGAAAATTGAAAAAGTTCAATGTAGGGGTATTAGATATTTCCGGTTCCTATGCCAAAGAGGGGAGTTTGGGGATAGTTTTTCCTGCCCACAATTCCAAACAAGCCCACCAAATTGCCGATACAATTGAGGAGTTTTTAATTTCCCATTTTCCAGAGGTAAACTTCTATTTTGACCGGGAAATAATTTGATAGGAAAAAGTAAAAGAGTAAGTAGAAAATTTACATTCATTCTATTTTTCTTCCCTATCGGAGAGTTTCAATTTAATTCTTTTTTAAATAAAGTAAATAGATTGAAAGAGGGGGTGAAAAATGGAATGGGGAGGTAGGAGGGGGTTAGCTATTTTCCTTTTTGGAAGGTTGCTCTACCAAAATTATTTGGTAGTCATTTTTCCGAATAACTATACTCCGGTTCCGGGGGATTTGTCCCTGCTGTTTCCGGAGGGTTTCCACCTCTTTTTGGAGTCGTTCAATCTCCTCTTTCAGTTGGAGGATAATCTCCACCCCTGCCAAATTTACTCCCAAGTCTCTAATTAGAGAGAGAATCAATTTTAACCGGTCGATATCTTTTTGGGAGTAGAGTCGCATTCTCCCTTTGGTGCGACTGGGTTTAATCAACCCTTCCCTTTCATATTGCCGGAGGGTTTGGGGGTGGATATTCAAAATTTTACTTACAACGCTAATCATATATACAGGCTCTTCATAACTATACATCACCTCCTCCTTTCATCGAAAATTGAGATTCAGGGTCTCCACGGCTACCCTCTCCTTTTCTGTTTTTCTCCCTTTTCCGGTGATTTTTCCCTTACCCTCCCCAATTGCCCGGGTCCCCGTCCCTTCCCTTTCCACCCCTTCCCCCTCCCCGATTTTCTCCAGAAAAGGGAATTTTACCTATTTTTCCCCAATTTTTCTCCAATGGGGTGAAGTTTTTCAATTTTTATAAGACGGGCTCACTCAAGTTTTTTTAGTTTTATTATTATCTTTTCTTTCCCCTTTTCCCCTTTTGCAGGTTTTCTCTTTCTCCCAATGGAAAAGAAAATTTTTAGGAATATGTTAGAGATATTTCTCCATTGCTTCCCGGAGTTCCGGTGCCAACTCCTCCTTTTTGGGGAGGATTGGTCTCAACTCCAGATAGAGGTCTCCCCCTTTAATTCCATACCCCTTTACCCGGAGTTTTTGGCAACATTTGGAGCTTTCGGGGACTTTTACATTGATAGTTTTTTTCTCTTTTCCCAACACCTCCACTGGAATTTTTCCCCCAAAAATCATAGTTTTCAGAGGCACATCTATCGCCCGATAAAGGTCATTTCCCTTTCGGGTCCAGACCGGGTCTGGCTCGACCTCCACTTCCAAAAGGAGGTCTCCCCGTTGCCCTTGGAAACTTTTCCCTTTTCCCCGGAGTCGGAGGGTCTGTCCATCTTTAATTCCTTCGGGGATTCGGACTTTAAAACTCTCTCCTCCCAATTTAATCGGAATAACTCCCCCAGTTACTGCCACGGAAAAGGGGATTCTAATCCGGGCTCTCTCATTTAAATCTATATAGGAGGAGAAATCACTCCCAAACCCTCCAAATCCCCCGAATCCCCCAAAGCCCCCAAAGCCTCGGGAGTAACTCCGGCTCCCCCTTCCTCCCAAATCTCCAAAAATTGTCCGGAGGAGTTCATCTATATCTACATTCTGGTTCTGTTTGTAGAAATCTTGGAAGTTTTGTCCATTGAAAAGGGAGTCACCCATCTGGTCATATTTTTTCCGTTTTTCCGGGTCTCCCAAAATTTCATAGGCGGCATTAATCTCTTTAAATTTTTCTTCGCAGTCTGCCTCTTTACAGATATCTGGGTGATATTTCCTTGCCAGTTTTCGGTAAGCTTTCTTTATCTCATCTTGGGAAGCATTTTCTGACACCCCCAGCACCTGATATAAGCTCTTACCCATCGCTACACTCCTTATCAAAAAAGTTAAACTCCATTTACTTTAATTTGAATAATATCGTAAATTTGAGTCGGAGTCAATCAAAAAGTTATCAAAAATCGACACAAGGGGGTTAAAAAGCTATTAAATTTATGGAGATTTTGGAAAATTTTTCTCTACCCTAAAAAATAGGAGATAAAAAGATGGTTTACAATAATTCCCAATGGCAGGAGCGGGGTTAAAAGGAAGAGAGGGCGGGAAAAGTAGGAGAGGAGGAGAGCTCCCAAATAGAGTCCAAAAAGGGGGGTGGAAATGGGAAGAGTAAAGTAATTCTCTCCCAACTGGAGATAGAGGGAGATGAAGGAGTCCCCAACATCTCCAACTCCCCAAAGGTGGAAAATCAACTCCCCTCCATAGAAAAGGGGAAAAAGGAGGGAGATGATTGGGGAGAGAAAAAGGTAGGGGGAGAGTTGGGGAAAGAAGTGGTGGATTATGGGCACCATTGCCCCGGTCAGATAGAAGGGGAGAAAAATTCCCCAAAAGGGGGTGGGAGGAAGGTGATGTAAGTAGAGGAAAATCAGATAGACCGCTATCAAACTGAAAAAGAATCCCAAAGAGATAAGGAGCCCCGGGGAGATTAAGAAAGCAACCAAAACCACCCCCAAAAGGAAAGGGAAGAGTTTGAAGGGGAGACGGAAATAGAGCCAGAGGAAAGCGGTGAGTTCCATTCCAAACGCCCGGAGGAGGGAGGGGGGAAAGTTGGTAAAGAGGAGATAGAGAAACTCCACCCCCAAAATTACCATTCCCAAATCGAAATAGCGGTTCCGATAGGGAAAAAATCGGTGGTGAAGGAGAGAGTAGATGGGGGAAAGGAAGAGATAGAGGAGGAGGGAGATTAATCCCAAATGGAGTCCACTCAATGCCAAAAGGTGCACGACCCCCAATCGCCCCAATTTCTGTCTCAAATCTGTGGGAATACCTCCCCCCAAAAAGAGGGCTTGGAAAAGATATCCCCCCTCTTTAAATTGGGGGTGTTGGTTCCAAATCCACTGGAAAGGGGGAGAAAAGGGCTCTACTATCAGATGGTAAGGGGGAAGATAAAAGGAGGTGAGATAGTTGGGAAAAGAGACGTTTGGAGGTTTAAACTCCAAATAAACCGGGCGATTTAGTGGGTTGACAGAAAAGGGGCGGTAGGTTGAGGTGTAGAAAGTCAAACTCCCCTTTTTCAATTTTAAAACCCAATATTTCCGCCCGTTTTTCCGGCTCTTTGTGTAAACTGCCGTTGTGAGTCCCTCTATTGAATCCCAACTTTTGGAGGTAAATTGGAGATAGCCCAAAAAGGAGAGCCAGAGGCGGAAAAGGAGAAGGAGAATTATTATCCCAATTCCAACTACCACTTTTCTCCCCGGGGGGGAAAGGGAAAAAATAGAGGAGAAGGGGGAGAAAAGAGGGGAGAGGTGGAATTTAATGGGCAATTTGAGAGACCTCCGGTTTGGAAGTTTCAAAAATTTACCCTCCACCCTCTCCCTTTTTCCCTTGGAGGAGAGAAATTAGTAACTCTCCCCCAAAATATCCCCCACTTCCACCTCCTCTTTTTGGTTGAGGTATTTGAATCCGTCGGGGGGGAAGAGGAGGACTATTGAAGAGCCAAACTCAAACCGCCCCAACTCCTCCCCTTTTTTCAATTTGAGTCCTTGATACTCTTTCTCCTGATATTTCCGGGGATTTTTCCCCAAATCTGGGTCAAAGTTAATCACAATTTTCCCCACAATTATTGCCCCTATCAATACAATAAAAAAGCGGTTACCTTTAATATCTTTACACTCAAGGACAACCCGCCGATTTTCCGGATAGACCAATTCCCTTTCAATTACACTGGGGCGGACACTTTTCAATTTTCCGGGAATATATCGGGCTTTGAGCACTTCCATATCAATTGGCACATGGAACCGGTGATAATCCCGGGGGGAGAGGTAGAGGTTGATAAAAAAACCTCCGTCCAAATTGACCTCTTCCCCCACCAGTTGGGAGACCTTGTAGGGGATTTTTTTAACTTGGAGAGCCATACCCTTCTCTATCTCCCCATCGGCGATAACTTTGGCATCGGCGGGGCTTATCACTATCTCCTCATCTTCATAAAACTCAATCACTTTTTTATAGCGGATAAAGAGGTCGTTGAGGGTTGGATATTTACAGGGGTCTTCGGTTTCAAACTGCTCCATATCTATATCGAACCAGTTGACATACCACCTATTTATCCAACACTGGATTGGGCGGGGAAAGGGAGTCCGGGCTATCCAGACTACAATTTTTGCCAAAAACTCCGATAAGGGTATCATTGTAAAGTTACTCCTTTTTCTCCGACCACCACCTTTCCGATGGGATAACCATCGCTATTTTCCACAATTTGAGGGAGGTGTTCTGGAGAAACCGCCACAATCAACCCAACCCCCATATTGAAGGTGCGGTAAAGCTCCTCCTCCGGCAGATGCTCCGCCAAAAATTGGAAAATGGGGAGGGGTTTAATCTTTTCCTTTTCTACAATGGCGTGGAGATTAGCCGGCAACATCCGGGGAAGATTTTCTACAATCCCCCCGCCGGTAATATGGGCTAACCCTTTAAGATAGGGCTTAAATTTTTTAAATTCAGGAACATAAATCCGGGTTGGGGTCAAAAGAATCTCCTCCACCGGTTGCCCCAAAAGGGAGTCCCCATATTTATACCCCAATTTTTCAAAAAGGAGTTTCCGCACCAGTGAAAACCCATTGGAGTGGAGTCCGCTACTGGGGAAGGCAACCAGAATATCCCCCTCCTCCACCCGGGGGCTCAACTCCTCTTCTTCGGCAATCCCTACCGCAAATCCGGCAAGGTCAAAATCTCCTTCTTTATACATTCCCGGCATTTCGGCGGTTTCACCCCCAATTAAGGCACACTCCGCCAATTGACACCCCCGGGCAATTCCTCCAATCACCTTTTCCGCTACCTCCACTTCCAATTTGCCGGTTGCGTAGTAGTCGAGGAAAAAGAGGGGAGTTCCAAAACTGCAGATAAGGTCATTTACACACATTGCCACCAAATCTATCCCTACCCCTTCCACTTTTCCGGTATCGATGGCTATTTTCAATTTGGTGCCCACCCCATCGGTAGCCCCCAACAAGACCGGTTTTTTATACCCTCCGGGGATTCTGAAAGCCCCGGCAAATCCTCCAATCCCCCCCACCACATTGGGGTTGAAAGTGGCTTGAACTACCGGTTTTATCCGCTCCACCAACCTATTTCCTGCATCGATATCTACCCCGGCGTCTTTGTAAGTTAAAGCCATTTGGAATTACCTTTCACCAATTCAAATCTCCAATCGGGGAAATCCCCTGTGGGAAAAATTAAAATAGAGTTTTATCCAATGGAAATTGAATTTTCCCCCCTCCCCGGGAGATTAATTTTGACCCTCTCCATTGGGGCATTGGCAGTAACAACTTCCAAATAGTTTGGTCAGAAACCAAGTGGAGGGACAAAAGTCAAAAAGTCCATAAACTACCAACATTACTGCCATAAAAGCCAAAAGAGCCAATCCGGCTACACTCAACCCCTTTGCCCAAAGTGCCATTACCACCAAAATAAAAAATGCCATCATAAATCTTTGAATCCGCTCTGCACAAAGAAAAGTTTTACTTTTTACCATTGCTCCACCTCCTACTTTTTGCCCATTATTCTACCACAACACCCGGAAAAGTTGATAAAAATTGAAAAAGGGAGAAGGGAGTAAAAGATTAAGCGTAATTTATTTTTGATAAAAATCAACTCAACCCCCTTGAATTGGTGAGATAAAAGTTGTATAATTCCCCAAACTAAACAAACTTTATCAAGGAGGTCGGAAATGGCGGAAGAAAAACGGGTAACTGAAACCAAGGAAGTAACCGAAAAGGTTGAGGACGCTCAACAAAAATATATGGATCAACGGACTGAAACCATCTCCCAAGAGGCGGTGGAAATTGTAAAAGGGGTAACTGAAATTGTTCAAGCCCTCCAAAAGAAAGAGGATAAAGAGCAAATTCTGGAAAAAATTGCCACCATCATTGGAAAATTGGAAGTTTTGACCGCCCGGGATCCCAATATGCGGTTGGTGCCAGTCGATGTTCGACAAGAGGTAATTGATTACCACGGAACCCCCGACGATGTGGAAGTGGTAAAAAGCGAGGTAGTAGGGTTAATTAAAGCGGGGGAAGTCCAACTTGCCCGGGATTTGATGCTCAATTTGGCATCTGAACTGGATATTTACATTACCGCCCTTCCAATTGGAACCTACCCTGTAGTATTGCGGGCAATTGTGCCTTTGATTGAAGGGGATAAATTTGAAGAAGCCCGCCGGGTATTGGTAGAGGCGTTGGAGACTTTGGTAGTGGAAAAAGTTGTATTGCCTTTGCCTATTCTCCGGGCAGAGCAAGCAATTATCCGGGCAAGTGAATTGACCAAAGGAAAAGAGGACGCCAACCGGGAAGAGTTGAAAAACTTAGTCCAATATGCCAAAGAGCAACTGGAATTGGCTCAAGCATTGGGATATGGTCGAATCGAAGAAGACTACAAAGAGCTCTTTGAAGAGATTGAAAAAATCGAAAAAGTCCTTGAAGGGGAAGACTCCACCAAAGATATCTTTGAAACTTTGAAAGCGAAACTGGTGGGATTGATGAGTGCCTTCAACAAACCAAAAGAGCCCACCAAAATGCCTACTGCCCAAGAGCAAGAGCAAAAAGAGGAGAAAAAAGAGGAGGAAGGGCAAAAATAACCCTCCTTCTCTCCCCCTTTTTTCCTGAAAAATCCACTTTTTTCCAAAAATTTAATAGAAGTGGTCTATTAAAATAAAAAATCTATCCAAGGAGGAACCGATGTTTTTTACCCGGAATTTAATCTCCGAAGAAAAACTGAAAGAGTTCAGTTTTCTCTCTATTATTACCGGAATTTTGATGATTCTGGTGGGGGCAATGGCAATTGCCAACCCGTTGGTGGGAAGTTTCTCCTTTGTGTTGGTAATGGGAGGACTCTTTGTAGCCAGTGGAATTATCCAAGGGATAATCACCTTCAAAGCCCACGAAAAGAGTTTGGGAGCGTGGTTTAAAGTTTTGATGTTGCTTATTACCGGAATTCTCCTTCTTCTCTATCCTGCCAGTGGAGTAGCTGCCACCGCAATTCTCTTCTCCGCATACTTTTTTGTAGACGCCTTTGCCAGTTTCTCTATGGCACTGGATTTGAAACCTTTGAAAGGGTGGG
>PUXY01000140.1 GCA_009659955.1 Campylobacterota bacterium
AGAGTTTCCAGAGTATCCGCCGTTTCTCCACTTTGGGAGATAACCACAAAGAGTCCATTTTTATCGATGATAGGCTCCCTATATCGGAGTTCAGATGCAACCTCCACATCTACCGGAATTTTGGCGTATCTCTCAATTAAATATTTCCCCACCAACCCGGCGTGGTAACTGGTTCCGCAGGCACTAATTACAATTGATGAAAGCCCTTCCCAAAATTCCGGCTCAATTTCCGGAAATACCACTTTATCATCTTCAATCCGCCCCAAAAGGAACTCCTCCATTACCCGGGGTTGCTCATAAATCTCTTTCTCCATAAAAAACCGATACCCCTCCTTCTGGGCTGAGGTCCGGGTAGGGGGAAGGGGACGGAAATGGAAAGGGGCTTTCTCTTTTCCTTTAAAAAGGTGAATTTGGGTATCCACCCAACCCCATTCTCCATCTTCCAGATAGATAGCCTTCTCTCCCCACCCAATTAAAGGGGTATCGGAGGAGGCAAAGAGAAAACTTTCATCTTTTTGGAGGAGAATAAGAGGAGACCCCTTTTTGGCAAAATAGATTCTTTCCGGTTCCTTTTCGGAAATTAGAAGAATTGCATACGCCCCTTCAATTGTAGAGATAGTTTTGTAGAATGCCTCCTCTCCAGTTTCGGCTCCGTCGTGGAAGTGTTCAAAAAGTCGGACAATTACTTCAGTATCGGTTTGGGAGAGGAAGGAGATATTCTCCTTTTCCAACTCCTGTTTCAATTTTTGATAATTTTCAATAATTCCGTTGTGGACTACACAACTGAACTCCCCGGTATGGGGGTGGGCATTGATTTCGGTCGGTTTCCCGTGGGTTGCCCACCGGGTGTGTCCTATCCCCACCGACGGGTCTTCCCACTGGATTTTCATCACTTTCCGGACGAGATTATCCAATTTTCCAACCGCTTTTACCACCTTCAACTGCCCATTGTCAATAACCCCTATTCCTGCACTATCATACCCCCGGTATTCCAACTCCCGGAGTCCTTCCAAAAGATAATCTACCAGATTGGGAATATTTTTGGCTCCTACAATTCCACACATTTTCTATTTCTCCTTCTCTAATTCTCTTAAAATTGTATCAATTAAGGTTTTGGCAATTAATTTATTACTATCAATGGTATAGATATTCTCTTTTTCCAAATACTCCTCTTCCTCCAACTCCCCTTGGGTAAGCACAATAATTTTTATTTTTGAGTTAAGCTTTCTAATATTTTCGACTATCAATTGGGTATGTTTTTGATGTTGGGTAGTAACAATTACCGCCCGGGCTTCATCTACTGCCAACTCCTTCAAAAGATGTCCATCTGCTCCGTTTCCAAACACCACATTATGTCCATTTTTTACCCCCTCTTCCACCAAATCTATCAACTTTTCAATTGCCACATAAGGGATTCCCTGTCGGGTCAACTTTTCCGCTACCCACTGCCCAATCTGGTCATATCCAATAATTACAATATGATTCTTTACCTCAGCGGGAATGAGACAATAGAGCTCCTCCCGATTCCGCCCCTCTTTGTCAAAAAAATCGGCTATTTCAAAAATATGAGAAATTATCAGGGGGGTTAAAATCATCGAAATAACTGCCGTTACCATCAACAACTGGATCAAGGTCTTCTCCACCATTTGATGCCCCAAGAGAAGAGAAAAAATTACAAAGGCAAACTCCCCAATTTGGGAGAGAGCAAAGGCGGACTTTACTGCTACCCGATTGGGAACTTTGGTCAACCGGAGAATGGCATAAATCAATCCAATTTTTGCCCCCATAATTCCAATAACCAAGCCTACCACCTCCAAAAGATGGGAAACTACAAAATGGAGTTCGATATTTAATCCCACCGAAATAAAAAAGATTCCCAAAAGGAGGTCCCGAAATGAGATAAGTTTGGCTTCTATTTCATACTTATAGGGGGTTTCACTCAATACCATTCCCCCCAAAAAGGCTCCCAGAGTGTAACTTAATCCCAAAAAATGGGCTACCAAACTGGCAAAGAGGGCAACTACAAGCACCGCTACCAAAAAAATCTCATCGCTCCGGGTTTTGGTGGCAAACCGGATAATGTGGGGGGCAACAAACTTTCCATAAATTACAATAAAAACTCCCAATCCCACAAATGCTATCGAGGTTTTAACTAAAATAGGGAGGAGATGGGCATCTTGATTTGCCAAAATAGAGATGGCGATTAAAAGTGGAATTACCGCAATATCTTGAAAAAGGAGAATTCCCAATACCACCCGTCCGTAGGGTTTTCCTATTTCCCTCTTTTCATTGAGGAGTTTTAATACTATGGCGGTTGAACTCAACGCCAAAGCCCCTCCAATAATAATGGCAATTTTAAAAGGAACCGACCCTAAAATATAAAAAAGAGTTCCAAAAAAGAGACTCACTATTATCATTTCAAGGGTTCCAAAAAGGAACACCTCCTTTTTCATTACCTTCAATTTTTCCAGAGAAAATTCTAAACCTATCAAAAACATAAGTAAAACTATCCCCACTTCTGCCACAATTTCCAATTGATGTTGCTCAATTGTAAAAAGGTTGGCAATTACTACCCCCGTCAATATATATCCAATAATAGGAGGAATTTTCAGTTTTGCCAATGGGATATTAAAAAGGAGAGTTGTCCCAAAAAGGAGAACAAAGAGAAGAATAGGGTTAAGTTCCATCGGAAATTACCTTTATATAGAGTTGTCTCTTCCGGGGACCATCCAATTCAATCAAAAAAATCCCCTGCCATTTCCCCAACATTACTTTTCCATTTTTGATAATAAGAGAGATTGAATTTTTTAAAAAAGCGGTTTTGAGATGTGCCCGGGCATTTGGGTGGATATAGTTTTTCTCCTCCAAAAGTCGGTTTAAAGTTGTAAGCAACTCCCGCCGGAGGGAGATGTCGCTATTTTCAAAAATAAGCAGTCCCGCAGTGGAGTGGGGCAAAAATACCAAAGCTATCCCATCGGTAATTCCCCGTTTAATTATCGCCTCCCGGATATCACCAGTAATATCGATAATTTGGGAGGTGTAACTGGTCTGTTTGGTTAAGGTTATCATCTACTCTCCTCCTCTTTGGAAATTTCCCCATTTCCCTATTTTCCCCATTCCAGTTTTTTCTATTTTTTATCCAGTCAATTTTCTATTTTCCTTATCAGTTACCCCTCCCCCTCTTTTTACCCTCTACCCTTCCATTTTCTTCATTTCCCAAAGGTATTGTTTTTCTCCTCCTATTTCTTCTCTTGTTTTTCCCAAACTCTTTACCCCTTCCGTTGATTTTCCTCTCTCCGGGCTTTCCGATTGAGATAATGGAGATACTCTTTCAATAATTTATACTCTTTGGGGGTAAAAAATCTCCACTTTCCGGTGGGAAGAGCATTGAGGGAAACCCACCCATAGGAGAGCCTTTTCAAATCCAACACTTTCCGCCCAAACTTTTCAAAAAACCGCCGGAGTTCCCGATTTTTCCCTTCAGTTATAGCAACTTTTAAAGTTGAAAATTTTTCTCCATTTTTCAAAATCTGATAACTTTGAAAAGGCTTCAATTCCAATTTTTCAATGGAGCTCTCCCGATGCCCCCCCTCTGCCCCCACCTCAATCCCCTTCTCCATTGCTTCTATCATCTCTTGGGTAATTGGTCCATCAATTTTGATTTTATAAACCCGGGGAAGGTCTGACCGGCTCAAGGCTTCGGCAATTTTGGGGGAGTCGGTCAAAATTAGAAGTCCTTCACTGGGGAAGTCCAACCGCCCCACATACCGAAAATGGCGAAATTTTTTGGGGAGGGAGTCGAAAATCACCTTCCTTCCCCGGGGGTCTGTGTGGCTTACCAACTCCCCCCGGGGTTTATTGTAGACAATACAACTATACTCCCCACCCCGTTTAACCGGGCGTCCATTGACTGCCACTTTATCCCCCGGCTCCACTTGATAGGCGGGATTTTGGACAATAGCTCCATTAACCTTCACCTTTCCATCAAAAATCAATTGGTCTGCCTTCCGCCGGGAGTAGGGGGTGTGGTGGGAAATAAATTTATTCAATCTCATCTCTCTACTCCTTTTCTCCATCTTTTTCAGACTTTTCCAAATCTTTTCCCTTTTCCGATTTTATCCCTGCCGAAAGGAGATGATGGAGATGGATTACCCCCACCACTTTCCCATTCTGGTCAACCACCGGTAAAAGTTGGATTTTAAACTTCTCCATCTTCTCCAGTGCGTCCACAGCCAAACTCCCTTGGGAAATGGTTTTGGGGTTGGGGGTAGCATATCGGAATGCGGGATTGTTGAGGTTAAAACTCTCCCCCATCATCGCCCGCCTCAAATCCCCATCGCTCAAAATCCCCACCGGACGCCCCTCCCTATCCAGAAAAAGGAGATGCCCCAACCGTCCCCGGGTCATTTTTAAAATTGCCTCCTTCAAGGGTTCCTCCTCTCCACTTACCGGAAAATTGGTCTCCATCAGATCTTTTACTTTTACAAAGAGTCTTTTTCCCAAACTCCCCCCCGGGTGGAATTGGGCAAACTGCTCTTTGGTAAACCCCCGTTTCTCCATTAAACAGACTGCCAAAGCGTCCCCTACCGCAAGGGTCAAAGTGGTGGAGGAGGTGGGGGCAATATTTAAAGGACACGCCTCCCGGGAGACCGGCACTGCCAAAACTACATCGCCATACCTTCCCAAAGTGGAGTTTTTATTGCCGGTCATAGCTATCAACGGCACTCCCAACCTTTTCAAATGGGGGATAATTTTGACCAACTCTTCACTCTCCCCCGAATAACTAATTGCCAAAACCCCGTCCTCTTTTCCTATCATTCCCAAATCCCCGTGGAGGGCTTCGGTGGGGTGGATAAAAAAACTGGGGGTTCCGGTGCTCGCCAGAGTAGCGGAAATTTTTTTTCCTATTAACCCCGATTTTCCCACTCCAATAACAATCAATTTCCCTTTAATTTGAGACACCAACTCCACTGCCTCTACCAACCCCTCCAACTGGCAATTGAGGAGTTCTTGGGCTTCTATCATTAAAACTCTCTTTCCAATTTCTTTAAAATCCATCTTATTTATCCTTCACCTTTTTCAAAATTTCTCACACTTTTGGAAGTTTATCAAAAGTTTCCCTTTCTGCTATAATTTATTAAAAAAAATTAAGGAGGGGTGCAATGGCTAAAGTGTGCGTTCCATTGGCAAATGGATTTGAGGAAATTGAAGCAATGGCATTAATCGATGTAATGAGAAGGGGAGGGTTGGAAGTTATTGTCGCTGGAGTTGGGGGAGATGTAATTTTCGGAGCCCACAATATCCGGGTAATTCCCGATACCAAAATCGAATTGGTAACCGCCGACGATTTGGATTTGGTTGTTTTGCCCGGTGGACTCCCCGGAGCTATCAACCTTGCCAACGATGAAAATGTCAAACGGCTTTTGAAGGAGATGGACGCCAAGGGAAAATATGTGGGAGCAATTTGTGCCGCCCCCTACGCCTTGAAGGAAGCGGGGGTATTGAAGGATAAATATACCGCTTACCCCGGGTGGGAAAATAATATCCGCCCCGATGGCTATGTTTCCGATGCCAAAGTGGTGGAGGATAAAAATGTTTTGACCAGTAAAGGTCCCGGCACCGCCATCTGTTTTGGATTGGAAATTGTCCGGAAATTTGCCGGAGAGGAGACCTACCAAGCCCTCAAAGCGGGACTTCTGGCAGATTACTGCTAATTTCTCCCTTTTTCTTTACTTTGGGGGAAGGGGAGCTCTTTTTTGTTTTTTCCCTATCTTTTTACTCCTTATAAAAATAGAAAAAAGAATTTTCTCCCTCTCTCCAGAGCTATAGAAAGCTACCGATGGGGAAAGAGTGGGCACCTTAACTCTTTAATCTCAAGAATCCCCAGAATAGAAAGCCTTATTATTATAGATATTTTCCATTTTACACACCTTTGTAAAATAGAGTGGAGCAATTGGAACTCGATTGGAAAGAGAGTTGGAAAGGTAAAAAACTATCCTCCTCTTTCTCTTTCAAAAATAACCTAAAGTAACACCGGCTGAAAAGTTGAGTTTATAAAATAAAGTTATAACCCCCTCTTTTGCTACAATAGGTTAATTTTTCAAAAACCCCTCAAAAAGGATTGAAATGAAGTTTGATGTATTGATTGTAGGAGCTGGGGGAGCGGGACTCTACTCCGCTTTGAGTGCCGTTCAAGAAAACCCAGATTTGAAAATTGCGGTTTTAAGTAAAGTTTACCCTACCCGTTCCCACACTGGAGCTGCCCAAGGGGGAATCAATGCAGCTTTGGCAAATGTAGACCCTACCGACAATGAAGAAGCCCACACCTTTGACACAATCAAGGGGAGTGATTATCTGGCAGACCAACAGGCAGTCCGATTTATGTGTTACGAAGCCCCCCGGATTATCCGGGAAATGGAGCATATGGGGGTGCCCTTTAGCCGACTAAATAATGGAAAAATTGCCCAACGCCCCTTTGGAGGAGCCTCCAAGGATAGAACTTGTTACTCCGCCGACAAAATGGGGCATGTAATGTTGCATACCCTCTATGAGCAGGCTATCCGCTATGGGGTCAATTTCCTCAATGAGTGGTTTATGTTGAATATTGTCCACAATGGGGAGCAGGTTATTGGAGTTACCGCCCTCAATATTGCCACCGGAGAGGTGAAACTGATTAGGGCAAAGGCAGTTATTTTAGCCACCGGTGGACATAGCCGGATTTACTGGGGGTATACCTCCAACGCTTTGGGGTGCACCGGAGACGGAACCGCGGCGGTTCTCCGGGCAGGTTTACCGGTAAAAGATATGGAATTTCTCCAATTTCACCCCACCGGTTTGAGAAAATCTGCAATTTTGGTAACAGAGGGAGCCCGGGGAGAGGGAGGATACCTTTTAAACAATAGAGGGGAGCGGTTTATGGCTAAATACGCCCCCTCCAAAATGGAGTTGGCACCCCGGGATTTGGTAAGCCGGAGTATTATGACCGAAATCCGGGAGGGGAGAGGATTTAAAGATGAAGAGGGACGGGAGTATGTCCATCTGGATTTGACCCATTTGGGAGCGGAGAAGATTAAAGAGCGTCTTCCCCAAATCCGGGAGTTGACCATCGATTTTGAAGGGGTTGACCCAATTAAAGAGCCTATTCCAATTAAACCCACCGCCCACTACGCAATGGGGGGAATTGATACCAATCTCCGGTGTGAAACCCCATTGAAAGGGCTTTATGCAGCCGGGGAAGCCCAGTGTGTCTCCGTCCACGGAGCCAACCGGTTGGGGGGAAATAGCCTTTTGGATATTGTGGTATTTGGGAAAGTTGCCGGAAAAGAGGCGGTTCGATTTGCCGAAACCAACCAGTTTGCCTCCGGCGGAGAGGGGAAAGTTGCCGATGATGAAAAATTTATCCAAACCCTCTTCGACCGGAAAGGAACCGAAACCTTGGGAGACCTCCGGAATGAGTTGGGGGAAATTATGTTCCGCCACTTTGGAGTTTTCAAAAATGGGGCGGAAATGGAGGAAGGGTATCGGAAATTGAAAAATTTGATTGAGAGAGCCCATCGGAACTTGGCGGTGGAGGATAAATCCAAAGTTTTCAATACCGATTTGGTCTCTCTATTGGAGTTCTACAACCTTTTGGAAATTGCCGATGTTTTGGCATACGCCTCCCTCCAACGGAAGGAGTCCCGGGGAAGTTTCACCCGCACCGACTACCCCAAACGGGACGATGAAAACTTCCTCTACCACTCTGTAATTAGTAAAAGAGAGGACGGAAGTTACGACTACCAAAAAGGGGAGGTGGATATCTCCCTTTACGAGCCGGCGGAGCGGAAATATTAGTTTTTATGTTTGAAACTCCCCCGGTTGGGGGCTCTTTTCTCTTTTGACAAAAAGAAAGGGGGAGGGAGAAAAGAGGGGGGAGGGGAAGTCTGGAAAAGTTTCCCTCTCCAACGGGGAAAAAATTAGACCCGGGGAAAAATGGAAGGGGAAAAAGCAAAATCAAAATAGTTTGAGTTCATTAAGCTCAAACAGAAACTGGATAAACTGGGGAAATTGGGGGGTAAATCGGGTTAAAAAAACTGGTCTCCCGGGCGGGATTTGAACCCACGACCTTCGGATTAGGAATCCGACGCTCTATCCTACTGAGCTACCGGGAGAGCGGTGAAATTATACCAAAAGTAAAGGATTGACCGATGAAAAAGATTAAATATATAGCCCGGATAAAAAGATACAACCCCGACACCAAAGAGAGTTATTGGCAAGATTTTCCGGTGGAGGTTGAGGATAGTTTAACCGTATTGGAGCTCTTGATGTATATTAAAGATAAAATCGATGGAAGCCTCACCTTCCGGGCATTCTGCCGGAGTGCAATTTGTGGAAGTTGTGCAATGGTAATCAATGGACGGGCTGGGCTCTCCTGTAAAATCCAAGCCAAAGATAAAATTCGAAATGGGGTAATTAGAATTGAACCTCTCCACCATTTGCCGGTGGTAAAAGATTTGGTTGTAGACCAAGAGCCCGCCTTTGACAAATTCAAAAAAATTAAACCCTATCTGGTGCCGGACCCCAAAAAAGTGCCCGATAGCCTCAATAGTGAAAGTTTGGTAACTCCGGAAGAGTTTAAACTCTACGATAAACAGACCGATTGTATTTTGTGTATGGCGTGCTACGGCTCCTGTAACGCCCTTGAGGGGGAAGAGAAATATTTGGGACCTTTCCAATTGACCAAAGCTTTCCGATTTATTGCCGATAGCCGGGACGGGGTCGATATTGAAGAGCGGATTAAACTGGTAGAAGACCACGGAATTTGGGATTGTGTCCAGTGTCAAATGTGTCTGGCTGCCTGCCCCAAAGGGATTAAACCGGCAGAGGATATTTTGGAACTCCGACGGATTGCCAAAGATAGTGGAGAGGATAACCCCGGAACCCGCCGGGCAAAACACTGGTTTGCCGATGTATTTGCCACCGGGCAAATCGACAAATGGCATCTCCCAGAAAATGCCTTTGGAGATGAGGTAGGAAAAGAGATGACCAAACAACTGGAGGAGGAGTTCCGGGCTCGCGGTTTGAAAGAGGAGGAGTTTGGACCTCAACCTTTCGATGGTATCGAACAATTCCAAAAATTCCTCAAACGACTGGTTAAAGAGGCGGAGTAGTTTAAATTTGCACCGGAAAAGTTTGATTGGAGAATTTGGAAACTCAATTTGGAAAATCCACTTTTTCCGGAGAAGAGAAGGGGAAGGGGAGGAAAATTTCAGAAATTAAGGAGTTTTGAAAATGGGTAAAAAAATAGGTATCTACCCCGGGTGCTGTTTTCAAGGTGCCGATGTGCACAATTACGATATTTTAGTTGCATTTTTGAAAAATATGGATTTGGAGGAGGTGCTTTTAGACCGGTCTGCCTGTTGTGGTGGAGGGGTAATAGATGAAACCAATAAATTGATTGTTTACGGACTCAACGCCCGGAATATTGCGTTGGCGGAGGAGGCGGGGGTTGACCTCTACACCCCCTGTAATACCTGCTATATGATTATTGCCAAAACCAAATTGGCTCTGGACTCCGACCCCAAACTGAAGGAAAAAATTAACGAAATTTTGGCGGAGGAGGGATTGGAGTATAAAGGAACCGCCACCATCTACCACACCCTCAACTTAATCCGCGACTTTATTGGACTGGAAGAGTATAAAAGTAAGTTGAAGCGGAAAATAGAGGGGGTAAAAGTTGCCCCTTATTACGGGTGCCATGTCCTCGCCCCCAATGAAGTGGCACTGGACGATCCGGAAAACCCCACCCTCCTCAAAGAGATTTTGGAGCCTTTGGGGGTTGAAATTGTAGATGGTTACAAAAATGAGTATACCTGTTGTGGATACCACGCCAGTTATACCAACCCCCAACAGAAAGAGCAATTGGCAGTAAAACCTTTGGAAGGGGCAAAGGAGGCGGGAGCAGATTTGGTAGCTACCCCGTGCCCCCTCTGCCACAAAGCAATGGACGGACACGATGAACCTATTATTCAAGTCCTCCAGTTGATAAATGTGGCATGTGGTATGACCCCAGAAGAAGCCCTCTTCCACTACAACAAAACCCCAGTCAATTTAGCCCTCTAACTTTCCCTTTTTTTCTCTTTTTTCAACTCCTCCACTCAAACCCTTGGGTTTTTCCATTTTTTCCAATCAACAATCAACCGATAAAGGTGTCCGTTTTATAGAGGGAGATTGGGCTTTTCTCCAAAAATCCTTTCAACTGGGCATCTTTTTTGGTAAGAAGTTTCTATTTGAATTGGGAAATTTTCCAGTTTTGCCAAAGGAAAACGATGGAACAATGGTTGATAGTTTCCGCAGGACGGGGAGAATTTTTCGATGGAGTTTTACCCGTTGGGGTAGGATTGGTGGAGAGCACAATTACCCTTTCCCGTTTTTTAACTGGGAGAAAGGTAAAAGGAGTAATTTTTGTAGGAACTATTGGAAGTTATGGGAGTCTTCAGATTGGGGAAGAGGTGATAAGTTACTCTGCCACTCAAATTGAGATTGGGGCATTGGAAAAGAAAAGTTACTCCCCTCTCCAATTGGAGGTAGAGAATAGAAAAATTGAAGGTGAGCTTTCCCCTTTAATACCGATTCTCCCCCGACGGGTAATAAAAATAAACTCCTCCAACTACATTACCACCGATTGGGAGCTGGCTTCCCTATTCCGGAAAGGGGGAGTGGAGGGGGAGTCGATGGAGTTTTACGCAATTTTGGAAACCCTCCACCGGTTTAATTTACCGGGGTTTGGGTATTTTGTAGTAACCAATTACACCAACTCCTCCGCCCACTCCTCCTATTTGGAAAATCTTCCAATGGCTCGAAAAAAGATTGGTAAATTTGTTGAGGAGTTGAAGAGGGTGATTGAGGTTGTGGAGGGGAGAGAAAGGGAAAATTTACCGGCAAATTACTCCCCAGATTGAGATTTGTGGGGAAGTGGAGAAAGGGGAGAATAATTTTCCCTCTCTTTTTCTCCAGTTAAATAGATTGAGAAAAATTGACCTCTTTTCCCAAATGCTCTCAATTTCTGGGAAAATGGTATTTTTGGAATAAGGAAATAGGATAGAGGTTGAATGGAGGGCAAATTGGGGAATCCCAAAAGGGAGATTGAAGGTGAAAAGGGAGTTGAAAAAAGGATTAAAGCCCGGCGTCTTTTAGGGCTTGGGCTTGATAGTGGGCAATTAAGGGTTCAATAATTTCGTCCAAAAGCCCCTCTTCCATAATCTGC
>PUXY01000141.1 GCA_009659955.1 Campylobacterota bacterium
GGCGGAGAGGGCGGGATTCGAACCCGCGGTACCCGGAAAGGGTACAACGCCTTAGCAGGGCGCCGGTTTCAGCCACTCACCCACCTCTCCAATCGGAATGAAATTGTAAATAATGATTCTTAAAGTTCACTTAAAATTATCTACATCTTCCCCGGATAAAAAGATATTTCAATGCCATTTCGGCACCCCTTTCCAAAGTAAGGGCTTTTTCTACAATTTCTCCACAACTGCGACCGGCAAAGTAGACTCCCAAAGAGGGAATAACTATTACATTATAGTTTTCAACTACCCCAAAAAGTTCCCGGCGGTTTTGGGGGTTCCATTGGGGAAAGCGGAGGATTTTTATCTCCTTCTGATACTGGAGACTCCATCTATCAAAAAAGGGAATCTCTTCTCCCGGGGGAGTAGATGCGGAGAGGGCTTGGAAATTGGGAAGATTTAAAAATCCCAACACCTTTACCCTTACCACTTTCCGGTAAATTGCCGAATGGATAGATATATCTTTGGGACCCTCTTCCCATCTCAACTCCCTTTTGAGATAGGAGACCTTCAACATTGGATCCCTTTTACAGAAGGGGGCATTTTTCCGATTTATAATCATCTTTCCCAAAGATGCTTTAAAGGAGAGACTGGTATTGAAGGTAAAAAAGCCAAAGCGTCCCAACTGATTTAACGCATTTAAAAACTGCTCTTCCATTTTTTTAATTTTTCCCAATGGTAGATTTAAGCTATTTAAAAAAGAATTAATCTAATTTTACCAAACTTAATGGACGTTTTCCGGCAAGGAGTCTTCCAGTGGGAAAATTAATTTCCGTCTCACTCTCATTTATGATAATCACAATGACACTCCTCAAAGGGAATTCTATACCACTGGAAAGGGTGTTGGGAGATGTTTTGGCTTCTCTTTTTAACGGGAAAATTAAGGTTTATCTTTCGGAGCGTCTCCAATTGAAAAATAATCAAATGGAAGTAGTCCACTCTTGTAAAGATGCCCAATTGGAAGTGGGAAAAGGGGAGTGTAAAGGAGTCCCATTGATAACTTTTGACTATTCGACCTTCCAAACCAATCCCAACTCCATTGCCGTCATCTATTTGGATAAAGGGAGAGTTCAGCTCTTTTTCAGTAGGAAAGGGCTCAACAAATATCAGATTTTACTTCCAGAAAAGTATCAAGGATTGATACCATGAAATTTAGACTTCCACCCAAATTGAGGAAACTGAAATTTTCAGGAGAGCTTGCCAATCTTTTCCTCTGGGGAGGAGTTATCTTCAATTTGGCAATTATCGGATATTTCTACTATACTTTAAGCCTTACCGCCCAACGGGTGCAGGTAATTCTTTTTCAACATCTCCACCGGAATTTGGAGATAACAGCCCAAGGAATTGCCTCCTATCTTCAAGATAGATGTAAAGATAGCCCCTCTATTTATCAATGTTTTGCTACCCATCCGGATAGACAAAAAGAGTTATCTCTTCTGCTCCGTTTTTTCCGGAGCACCCACTACTCCCATATTTATGTGTTAACCAAAAGGGACTTTACCAGTCGCTATTTTGTCTATTTGGCAGACAAAGATTTCAGAATGGGGAAACCTTTCCTTCCGGAGGAGGCAAACTTTAAATTTTGGCAACAACTTTATACTTCCAAAAAGCCCCTCTTTTTCCCCCAAAGAGATGTCCACGGGGTCTCTTTTACCTATTTATATCCGGTAATTCGCCACGGAAAAGTTGACGCGGTTATAGTAATAGATTGTTCAATGGAGGTAATAAATCAGGTAACCCAAACCATTGACCAGTTGTGGGGGATTGGAAAAATAGAGATTTTTATGGCTCTCTTTTTGGTAATAATTACCGGAATAGTCCTATTTATAAACCGGAAATTGCTAAAGGAGAAGAGGGCTTTAATGGAGTCTCTCCAAGAGAAAAATCAACTTTTGACCCAACGGATTGCCAAAGAGATTCGCCAAAAAGAGGAGACCGAAAAACAACTTCTCCTCCAATCCCGATTGGCAATGATGGGAGAGCTTCTCCGGATTATCGCCCATCAATGGCGACAACCCCTCAACTCTTTGGCAGGAATTGTTACCAATTTGGAACTTCGGCTTTTGATGGGAGATTTGGATAAAAAAGAGCTTCAAAAAGAGTTGACTGCCCTCAAACGGAGTATTAAGCAGTTGGATTCCATTATTACCGATTTCCAAAAATTTTACCATCGGCAACAGAAAGAGGAGGCGGTTCATATTCCGGCAATTGTCGATGAAGTGCTCTCCTTTGGCTCCTTTACCTTCCGGGAGAGGGGCATTAAAATTATCAAAAAGTATGAGTGTAGCCGTCCTGTAAAAACCCACCCCCGGGAGTTGCAACAAGTAGTTTTCAATATTCTCAAAAATAGTGAAGAGGTTTTAATCAATCGGCGGGTTAAAAATCCGATGATAGAGATCAGAATCTATCCCGATAATGGGTGGTGTATCATTTCAATCCGGGATAATGGAGGAGGAATAGAGAGAGATATTCTCCCCAAAATTTTTGATCCCTACTTTACCACCAAAAAAACCAAAAATGGAGTTGGTTTGGGGCTCTATATGGGCAAAATGATTGTAGAAAAGAGTCTCCACGGCAAATTGGTTGTAAGCAACTGGGAGGAGGGTGCAGAATTCCAAATTTTAATCCCGCTCAAGGAGGAAAATGACAATGAATAAATTGCAAGATATTATAGAAGTTACTCAAAATTTAGATGTTTTATTTGTAGAAGATGATGAGGAGACCCGGAAAGTAATTGAGCACACCCTGAAAATTTTCTTTCGAAATGTCTATTTGGCAGAAGATGGGGAAGAGGGGTTACACCTTTTCCATCTCTATTCTCCCAAAGTGGTAATTACCGATATTTTGATGCCCCGAATGGGGGGACTCCAAATGGTCAAAATTATCCGGGAAATTGACCCATCGGTAAAAGTGATTATTATGACCGCCTATGATGAAAGTCGCTATTTTATGGAGGCGATAGAGATTGGAGTTGATGGGTTTATTCTCAAACCTATCGATTCCCAACGGCTAATTGTCGCCTTAAAAAAGATTGCAGACCAAATTAAAGAGGAAGGAAGGGCTCAACACTACTATAATCAACTCCAACAATACAAAGAGGCGTTGGAAGAGGGGACAATTTTTGGAATTTTAGGACCCCACGGGGAAATTTTAGATGGAAATGAACAATTTTGCAACCTTTTGGGAATTAAAAAGGAGCAGTTGGGAAAAGAAGACCAAAATATTCAACTCTATATCCACGAAGAGTATCGATTACAATTTATGGAAATAATGAAACAGATTCGAATTTTGAAAAAGAGTTGGAAGGGGGTTTTGAAAATTGAGGGGAAAAATGGAAATACCTACTATCTCCGAACCACCCTCAAACCGGTGGAAGAAGAGGGAGAATTGAAAGTCTTTTCAATCTCCTTTGATATTACTGAAATTATGAAACCCCGACGGCTTTTGATAGATTTTCTCCGCACCAAAAGTCGTCCGGTAGTCGCTTTAATCGAAATAGAGAACCGCGAAAATCTTTTCAACTACTTTTTGGAGGAGATGATAAACAAATTGGGGGAAAAATTAACCAAATTTATCCAGTCCAAAATTCCGGAAGGACGGGTTTTCAATCTGGATAATCTCCAGTTTGCAGTGGCAGTCTCTTTAGATGAGATTCCCTATAGCCAACGGGAGTTGGTGGAGAGGTTTAAAAAACTCCAACAGCAGATTGAACAGGTCAGTTTCCCGGTGGGAGAAGTGGAGTATCGATTGAATACCCTTTTCAGTGTAGCCGGCGGAAAAAGGGGATTTGACAACGCCCGGATTGGGTTGAGCCGACTGCGACAGGAGAAACGGAAATTTATTATTGCCACCGGTCTGATTGAAGAGGAGCAGAAAAAAGCCCAAAGAACATTAAAAATTTTGGAGATATTGAAAGAGGCAATAGAGCATAACCAAGTGCTCTGTTTCTATCAACCGATAGTGGACAACAGGAGTGGAAAAATTGTGAGATATGAAGTTTTGGTAAGAATTCGCCATCGGGGGGAAATTCTCTCCCCCTTTATGTTTTTGGAGGTTGCCCGGAATACTTCCTATTACGCCAAAATTACTCCCATTGTTCTCCAAGAGGGATTTAAACTTCTCCAGTGTAATTCCGATGTAAAAATAAATATCAACCTCTCGGCGGTCGATTTGGAACAGGAGGTTATCCGAAAACAACTCTTCCAGATTTTGGAAAAACATCAAGAATTTCTCCCCCGGATTACCTTTGAATTGGTGGAAGATGAGGAGATTAAAGATCAAAAACTCTTTTTGAAACATCTCAACCAGTTGAAAGAGTTGGGAATTCAATTGGCAATTGATGATTTCGGAAGCGGTTACTCCAACTTTAAACGGCTTTTGGAGTATCGCCCCGACTATCTGAAAATTGACGGAAGTTTGATAAAAAATATTACCACCGACCCCCTCTCCCGGAGTATGGTAAAATCCATCGTCAATTTTGCCCAAGATGTGGGTATCAAAACGGTGGCGGAATTTGTCGAAAATAGGGAGATTTTCGAAATGGTGAGGGAGTTGGGAATAGACTACTCCCAAGGTTACTATTTCCAACGCCCCGAACCCCTCCACTGCAAAGATTTAAAGGAGATGGAGGAGTATGTCTTTTCAATCAGTAATGGAGAAATTGAATCGGGAACAACAGGAGGCAGTGAAGGCACCAATTGAAGGGTATAACCTTATTATTGCCAGTGCCGGCACCGGCAAAACCTCCACTATCGTAGCCCGGATAGGCTACCTCCTCCACCAAGGGGTAAAACCGGAAGAGATTCTCCTCCTCACCTTTACCAACAAGGCGGGGGAGGAGATGAAAGAGCGTCTCATCTCCCAAACCCCGTTGGGGAATAGAATAGAAGCGGGCACTTTCCACGCCGTCAGTTATCGATGGCTAAAAAAAATGAAACGGGAGATGGTAATAAAATCCCCCAAAGATATGAAACTTCTCCTAAAGTCGATTTACGACCGCCGGGAATTACACCGACTCCAAGAGGAGACTCCTCCATTTTCCTCCGCCTACCTTTACGACCTCCACTCCCTTTTTCTCAATTCGGGGGGAGAAGAGTTTGGGGAGTGGCTTTTGGAAAGATACCCTGAACACGAACCCTTTATAGATGCTTATTTGGATATATTCGATGAGTTTGAAGAGGTAAAACGGGAACATCACTTAATAGATTTTAATACTCTCCTACTGGAGATGATAAACTACCTCAAGGAGGGGGGAGAACTCCCCTTCCGCCATATTCTGGTCGATGAATACCAAGATACCAACCCCCTCCAATCCCAATTGATAGATTTAATGGAGAAGGGAAGCCTCTTTTGCGTGGGAGATTATGACCAGTCGATTTACGGATTTAATGGAGCCGATATATCGATAATCGGAACTTTCAAAGAGCGATACCCCTTTGCCCGGATTTTTACATTAAAGAAAAATTACCGAAGTTATGGAGAGATTCTCCAAATTGCCAACCGGGTAATTGGACTCAATCCCCGCCTCTACCCCAAAGAGTTGGAAGTTACCCGCGGTTACAAAGGAGAATACCCCCGGTGGTTGAGGTATATTGACACTTACCACCAGTATCAAGATATTGCCCGGCGAATTGCCCACTCCTCCACCCCCCGGCAAGAAATTGCAGTTCTCTTCCGAAACAATAGTAGCGGAGACGCAATAGAAGGATTTCTCCGACAGGAGGGGGTGCCAGTCCGCCGACGGGGGGGAATTAGCTTTTTTGAAAGTAGAGAAATTAAACTAACCCTCGATATTTTAACATTCACTATAAATAGCCGGGATATAATGGCGTTTATCCATCTGGTGCAGTATGCCAAAGGGATTGGAAACGGAGTTGCCAAGGAACTCTTTTCAGGGTTAATGAAACTGGGACACGGGAACCCAAAAAAGGGACTCCTCTCCCCCGACTGGGGGGTAGACCCCCTTGGGAAACCCCGGACAAGCACCCAATTGGGACTTTTTGGACACCCGGCGGAGCGGGGAACTTTCCCCGGATCCTCCCGCCACCCGATTTTCCGCCACCCCCGTTTGAAACCGGAGGGGGCGGAGTTTTTAACCCAATTGGGAGATTTTCTCAGAAAGGTGGAAAACCTTTCCCCAAGGGAAAGGAGTCCGGAGAGAATTATTGGGGAGCTTTTGAAAACTCCCTTTTTCCTCCAAAGTCTAAAGGAGATTGCCCTCTCCCGAAGTAGGGAGAGAGATGGAAGAATTAATCATCAAAAACTGGAAGAAAACTTCCAGAAAATTATCCAAAAAATTCAAATTCTCCGTCAACTGGGACGGAGTTTCCACTCGTTGGAGAAATTTTTAAATAGTATGATATTGGGTGGAGGAGAGATATCTCAAGGTAAAGGGGTAAATTTAATGACAATCCACGCTTCCAAAGGATTGGAATTTAAAGAGGTCTATTTAATAGATTTAATGGAAGGGCGATTCCCCAACCTCCGACTTGCCGGAGGAGAGAAGGGAATTGAAGAGGAAAGGAGACTTTTCTATGTAGCCGTAACCAGAGCAAAAGATAGTCTCTACTTCTCTTCCGCCACCTTTGACCCAACCAAAAGAAAAGAGGTCGCCCCAAGTCGATTCTTAAAAGAAGCGGGATATCTCTCCTCTTCCCAACAACATTCCAAAACTAAAGGAATGGTGCTATGAAGCCCCATTTGTTTAAACACAATTTATACTCCTTAAATCCCTCCAGAATATTAGGTTACTTTTCTCCCTACTCGACCGGTTAAACTCCTTTTTTCTTCCAAATCCCTTGCTATACAAGGGATTTAATGTTAAAGTAATATTTATATTGTAGTTTAATAATTCGTTCTATCGGCTCAAATTATTTTTTTAAAAAAAAGTGGGGAATAGGGGAATATTTAATATTAAATAAATATCTTTAACTTACAATTCCAACAACAACAAATAACTACTAACTACACAGGAAGGAGAGACGAAATGAAGAAAGTAGTAGCAACATTGGGATTGGGACTCTCTTTACTTATGGCAAACAGCCTCGGGGAGTGCTTGGTTAACCACACCAACAAACAAGATAAAGTTTTACTGGTTAAATGGATCGTTGGAAGTTACGCTCACCACCCAGCTTTGAAAGGTGTTGTAAGTGTAAATGAACAACAATTCCAACAAAGTGAAAAAAAAGTAGCCACCCTCTTTGAACGGCTTTTGACCAAAGATTGTGCAAATGAGTTTAAAGCTGCCGTTCAAAGTAAAGGTGAAAGTGCTGTTGCAGAAGCATTCGGCTATCTTGGGCGGGTTGCCGGTGTAGAAGTTTCCGCAAACAGCTATGTTAAAAAATATTTGGGTGGCTTTGTGCGATACATTAAACCATCTTTCTTCGCAAAACTGGAACAATAATACAAAGGGCAACTAAAAAGGGAGGTGCTGGTTCGGGCAAAACCAGCTCCTCGCGATTATTTTACTGATAAAAGTGTAAGCGAATATTAAATTTGGGAAAAAAACCAAAAATTTCCTCCAAAATGTTTCTCAACTTATCACCCGTATGCTCTCAAGTGTAAATTAATTAATATTAACTCTGATAGATTTATTTACATTTTCTCAAAACTTTTTCCATTATTGGAAATGGGAGTTTTCTACACCTCTTTTTATTAAAAAAAGTGATGGGTCTCTTGATTATTTGACACTTATCTATCTTTTTGTTACTTTCCTACTCAAAAAAGGAGTAAATGTGAAGAAGAGTATTGATACCAACTCACCAGAATTCCAAGAGGAGTTTTTGAAAACTGAAAAATTTGCCCACAAAGTGGTAAAACAATTCGGTTGGAGATTTAACCCCAATGAAGAGATAGTTGAAAGAATCTTAAAAGGGTTAACCAATAATAAACTTCTCTATGGGAAACGATACTGCCCTTGCTTTGTCCCCCAATTTGATGGCACCGACCGGATTTGTCCCTGTAAACCGGCAATAGAAAAGGAGATACCGGAAGAGGGAGTTTGCCACTGCGGTATTTTTTGCACCCCCCAATATCGCCAAAAGGAAGAAGAACGACTCCGACAGAAAAAACACCACCGGGAAGTGGAAATTGAAGGTATGAAAGTTGGAGAGTTGGAAGAGATTTTGAAAAAAGAGCAATTGACCGGACGGGAACTGGAAATTCTCCTCAAAGCCCGAAACCGCGACCTCCTCTCCTTCAAACTGGTAGATATTAGAGAGCCCTTTGAGTATCAGATGATGAGAATTAAAGGGACAGATATTCTCCTACCAATCAGCCGGTTCCAATGGGAATTGGAGAAGTGGCTAAAATTAAAAGATGAAAGAATAATTATCTACTGCCATGTGGGAAGCCGGAGCGGTTACCTCTTCCACCTCCTCAAAGAACAATTGGGATTTGAAAAAGTTTCCAACCTTACCTATGGAATTGCCGAATATCCCGGCGAAATAGAAAGGGGATAAAATGGAGCCCCGTAACTACCTCCTTGCCTTCCCTGTCAAAGGAGATGTTATTGCCCCTTTGGCAGAAAGTGAAAAAATCGCCGTAATAGAATTAAAAGGGGGAGAATCCAATCTCCACTATATCCAACCCCCTTCCCTCCCCCAAAATCTCCTCAACCGATTGGATTATTGGATACTCCCCCCCAACGACCGGAGCGGAGACCAGTTTCTGGAGGAGGGGATTGAGGTTTTAACCACCCCCACTGCCCCGATGGAGATAAACGAAATTATAGAAGCCTTCCTTTTTAGAGAGCTTTTCCGCTACCAACCGGGGGGAGGAGATTAAAGTTAAAGTTTCTTTCCTTTTTTCTGGGAGTGAAACCCCTGACTTCTTTACCTCATCTCTGTCCAACTTTTAGAAATCTTCGGAAAAAAGGAAATTTGGAGCTTTTTTACCAGTTAACCGAAAAAAAACGAAACTCTCCGACAGCAGAAAAGATAACAGATAGTTCCCTCTTTCTTTGGTTACTATCGATAAATCAAAAAAAGCAAAAGGAAAAATTCCTCACTCTTCCCCACTCCTCTTTTAAATTGAAAATTCTCCCGAAAAGGTGAAAAAACTGAAAAAAAGTTGAACTCCAATTACACACTCTCCAGTCATTTAAACCGAAAATTTGAAAAATCCTCTTCCACTCCTCCTTCTCCTTTCCCCAAATCGCAGTGGAGTTGAAGAGACTCTAAACCTACATTTCCCTTTTGCTTTGGAAGAGCCCAAAACCGCCCGCCAAGGTCTTTAGAAAAAAAGAGAGAAAAACCTCTCTCTTTCCCTATTTAACAAAGAACCTCACTCTTTTCCAATTGGAACACCCCACTCTACTTCCCATTTTGCAAGCTTTTTTGAAGAGGGCACCCCCTTTCTTGATATCTTTTTTTACCCCAATGCCATTGTAATAGAGATGTCCCAAATTGTTACACCCCAATTCATCTCCCAATTCGCAGGCTCTCTTATAGAGGGCAAATGTCTTTTTTAAATTTCTTCTTACCCATCTCCCTTTTCCATACATATATCCCATATTGGTGCAACCCAGTCCATATCCTAAATCACAAGCTTTTTTGTAAAGGGAGAGAGCTTTTCGGTAATCGAATTTTACCCCTTTTCCATAGTAATACAATCCGGCTAAACTTACACACCCTCCCCCTCTCCCTTCTTCACACGCTTTTTTGCTAAATTCTAAAGCCTCTTTATACTTTTTTTGCTCCCTTAAAGCTTTACCCGCTATAAAACAGGCTTTATCATCTCCTCTTTCCAGACACCTTTTCTGTAATTTGGCAATGGTTTGTGCATTGATATGGCGACAAGCATAGAGATCTTTATTGTAACATTCAATAACAAAACTCTCTTGGCTCATACCAAACCCTACACTTGCAACCAATGCCACTCCCATCACTATTTTTCCCCAAAAAAGCCCTTTTTCCTCGGTTGTTCCTTTCCCAACTCCCAATTTCCTTTCCATCGGGGAATCCTTGAGATTTAATTTTATTAAATTTTACCCCGCTAACATTAAATATATTAAGTTAAACTTTAATTTTAAAGATTGAACTTTCTTCCCTCTCTCCTTTAAAACCCAATTTACACCCCTTTGGGGAAAAGTGAAGGGTTTTTTGTGCACTGACCGAAAGCGGGGTAAGATAGGTTAAAAGTGGGAGATACCAAAACTTCAAGGGAAGGATAGAGTATAAGGCAAGAAAAAAAGAAATAGAACAAAAGAATGACGGAAGAAGAGAAAAAGTTGATATTTAAGCTATACCAAACTCATCAAGAAGACAAAGGAAGCATTTTTGTATCTGTGTATAGATGAGCTATACAAATTTGTGGAAGAGAAGGGAAATAGGGTAGTATGGACAGGTTGGGGTAACGAAAAGGGGGAGTAAATTTTCCTTCTACCCTTTCTCCAGAAAAAAGAATTCAGAATCTCTGTTTCGATTAAATTTGGAGTTACCAAAAGTGGAGAGATGCTACACAAATGGATACTTTGGGTATGAGAATGTGTATGGAAAGAGAGCCTCCCATAAGAAATAAAGGTTTGCAAATATTGTTGAGAATCTGAATTTTTAGATGAGAGATAAAATATCCTATTTGGTGAAAAAAAGCAAAGTTCTCACCTAATCTTTTGATTGACCAAACAATCTACTGGTTATCTTCTTTATTGAATTTAATCTGAAATATATTAACTATCACTAATCTTTTGGCCAGTGCTCTTTTTTCTTTATTTGCACTGGGGGGGAAAATTTGTTATAATTCAATTCCTCAATGGAAGAGGGGGCCCCGTAGCTCAGTTGGA
>PUXY01000142.1 GCA_009659955.1 Campylobacterota bacterium
GCGGGGGCGTTTGACAAAGTCGTCGGGGTTGGTTTTGAGGTAGTTGTGTTTCAAAAGCCAATTGTAAATTTGACTTACAATGGGACCTCCGGCACTTCCTCCGTGTCCCCCGTGCTCTACCAGAACAGTTACCACAACTTGAGGGTGTTTCCAAGGACCATAAGTTGTAATCCACGCGTGGGAGCGGTGGAAATAAGCCAACTCCTCCTCTTTTTGCCGATTGAGCACCTCTTGGGGAATTGATGTAACTTGGGCGGTTCCGGTTTTGCACCCCAATGCCAATGGGGTGGTAATATGGGAAGTGGCGGTTCCGTGGCGGGCTTGGCAAACTTCATACATTCCTTTCCGGATATAGTAGAGAAATTTTTTCTCCCGGGGAGTTAAAACATCTTTTGCCGGTTTTTCAACTTTTTGGTCTCCTATCTCCATTGCCAGATGGGGGGTTGGAAGTTTCCCCGATGCCAAAAGGGCGGTATTTCTTGCCACTTGGAGGGGGGTTGCCAATACAAACCCTTGTCCAATTACTGCATTCAGAGTATCTCCCGGCAACCACGGCTTGTGATACCTTTTCTCCTTCCACTCCCGGGTAGGCATTAAACCGGCTTGCTCTCCCGGAATATCGATACCGGTTTTGACCCCCCATCCCAATCTCTTCATTTCCCGGGAGATTTTGTCAATCCCCAGAGAGAGTCCCAGTTTATAGAAATAGACATCGACACTCTCTTTTATCGCTTTTACCGCATCGGTCCAGCCGTGTCCCCCCAATTTCCAGTCTCTAAATCTCCGGTGTCCCACTTCAATTGAGTAGGGGCAGTAAATTTTTTGGGTTGGGGAGATGGCTCCCAGACTGAGTCCTATCAATACTTCCGACGGTTTAACCGTTGAGCCGGGGGGATAGAGACCCATTACCGGGCGGTTCCAAAGGGGGTGGTAGAGATTGTGGAGGAGTTTTACCCAATTTTTGTAGGAAATACCCTTTACAAAGAGATTGTTATCATAACTGGGGTGGGTAACCAGAGCCAATATTTCCCCGTTGGTTTTCATTACCACCACCGCCCCGGTATACTTTTTCTCCTTCATCAGATTGTAGATAAAACTTTGGAGGCGGTGGTCGATTGTCAATTTTAAGGGGGTTGAAACCGGCTCCTCTATCAGAACCGACATTAAGACCTTATTTCTGGCGTCTACAATCTCCTTTTTCTCCCCCGGTTTCCCTTGGAGAAGGTCATCATAATATTTTTCAATCCCCCGTTTTCCAACTTGGTGGGTCAAAGCAATTACCGGATTTTTTTGAAGCTCTTTTTTGTTGGGCTCTGCCACATACCCCAAAATGTTGGAAAGGGGCTCTCCAAAGGGGTATTTTCTCAAATAGCCGGTTTCGATATGGATATGGGGGTTGAGGGTTAAAATAGGTTCAATTTGATAAAGTTGCTCCCGGGTCAAATATTTAACCACCACTATCGGGCGGTGGTAATAGGGGGAGTTCCATTTTTTATACTCTTTGACCATTTGGGTGCGATTCAAATCGGGAATAACTTTGAGGATTGTATTGATGGTTTGATTAAACTCCTCCCCTTTGAGATGGGGGTCAATTCCTATATTGAATCGGAGTTGATTGTAAGCAACGGGAGTTCCATTTCTATCATAAATAATCCCCCGGATAGGGGGAGTTTCTACTACCCGATAATAATTTTTATAGGAGAGTTGTCGATACTTTTCCCCCTCCACCAAAGTCAATTGGTAGAGTCTCCACACCAAAAGGGTGTAGGCAAGGGCAATAAAAGTTAAAACTAATTTAGTTCGCATTTAATAAATAGGGTTATCAGAATAAGGTCTACTGCAAAGTTGTAGGCGTAGAAGAGGGGGTTTCCCCCTTTCCAAAGCCACCACATTAGATAGATAACCACAAGGGAAGCCAAATGTTGGAGGGAGTGGGTTAAAGTGTGGGTAATAATATCTTTTAAAAGCCCCCGATAAAGGACTAAAATTATCAACATAAAGGGAAAAACATTGGTGGGAAGAAGGGTGCTCAATACAAAAAGATAGAGAAGGGCTCCCTCAATGGGGGCACAAATTACAAATACACCAAATAAGATAGGAAAAATAGGGGTGATAGAGCTTAAAATAGGAACAACTATAGCTCCCAGTAGAATTAAAGCGATTTTATAAGTGCTATTTCGTTGCAAATTGGAAAGAATCTGCATTTTATACAATCCTGCCATATTTTTTTTTCGGGAATTGCCTCTTTGGATATTTTGTAAAATCCCAGTTTAGTAAAAAATTCTTCCGCATAGGTTAAGACCAACAGGTCCCGGAGTCCCAATCTTTGCCCCTCTTTTATCAACTCTTCCACCAACCTTTTTCCCAACCCTTTCCCTTGATACCCCTTTTCAATTGCCAAAGAGCGGACTTCCCCCAACAAGGGAGTATAGATATGGAGAGCTCCCACCCCCACCGCTCTTCCTCCCAAATAGAGAAGAAGGTAAGAGCGGATATTTTGGGCTATTTCATCTCTACTTCTCTCCAAAATAGTGCCCTCTTTTACATATGGGGCTAAAATAGCTTCTATTTCCACAATCTCCCGGAGAGTTGCCGGCTTTATTGAAATAGTCTCCATTACTTTTCCCCCTTTCCCCAGAGAATCTCCCCAATTTTTTCTTTAACCTTTTCGAATCCCCGCTTTTTCAAATTGGAAACCAGTAACGCATCGGGAAATTGCCGTTGTAATTTTACCAACTCCCCCTGTTTCAATTTATCGATTTTGGTAAAAATGGTCAAAATTTGTTGGTCGGGGCGGAGAAAACTTCTCAAATACTCCTCTACGCCCCTATCAATCTCCAAATTGGGGTGGCGGGCGTCCCGGAGATGGATAAAAAGTTTAATATTAAACCGGTTCCGGAGGAAATAGTCCAAATTTTTCCCCCACTCCTTTTGGAGGGATTTGGAAACTTTGGCATATCCAAAGCCCGGTAAATCTACCAATCTATATTTTAAGCCATTTTCCTCTATTTCGAAAAAGTTTATAAGCCGGGTTTTCCCGGGGGTAGATGAGGTTTTGGCAATTTTCATACCGGTAAAGGCGTTGAGAAAGGAGCTTTTCCCAACATTACTCCGCCCCAAGAGGGCAACTTCCACCAAATTTGGCTCCACTGCCTCTTTAATGGAAGGTGCCGATTTGAGAAATTTAACTTTCACTATTCAACCTTTAAGATAATTCTAATTGGCTTTTTCCCATTACTTTTAACTTCAGCCTGTTTGGTAAACTTATTGAGTTTGATATAAGTTCCGCTCAACTCTTCATTGGTAACGATATTGACCACTTTGGAGGGACCTTCCAATAAAATATCCCCCTTTTTAATCCAATAAGTGAGTTTACTGGTTGTCCCTTTGTAGATATCTTTGGGGTCAATAGTTATTTTAAATCGGACATTTCCAACCGCCACAAATTTTTTACTTTTCCGATTTTTATCAAAGTAAATAATCAATTTTTTGGCGTAAATATAATCGCTCCCCCTGTGGGCTTGGGCATTGCCCTCCAAAACTGCCATCAGTTTATCTGGGTAATAGTGGAATTGGTCTCCCAAAAGCTCAATCTCTTTAATTTTATTGGGGGGTGTCTCCCCTTTCTGTTGTTGGGTGCCTCCCCACGCAATTGCTCCCACCAATAGCAATATTCCAATTTTTTTAACCATTTTTTACCCTTTTTGACCTCCGCTTTTTCCTTTGGGATTGGGTTCTTCTTTTAAAAAGTAGTGGACTTTTTTAGCCTCTATCCGTTTATCATTCCAGACCCTAAACCAGTTGCCGGTGCCCCGGGCATCGGGGGAGTGGAAGGTAAACTTTTTCCCTTCCAGATATTTTTTCTTTAAATTGTAGACCCCCGAGGGGGAAAGGAGAGTATAATCGGGGTTCCATATTTTAAATTTGGTAAGGAAAAGCTTCTCTCCCCTCAAAACCCCTTTGGAAGCGGTGGCGAAATACCCCTGTCTCAAATCCTTTACAAAGAGCACCCGTCCCAAATACCAATGGCGGAATTTTTGCAAAATTCCATATTTTCCCTCTTTTGCAACCCCCAAAGCGTCATAAAGTTTAAAACTTCCATCGAAAAACTCCACTTCCGGAACTTTCCCTTTAACTTTTTTAACCCCTTTGAGGGTAGGAGAGGGATTATAGTAGAGGGGAAAGAGAATTGCAACCCCTATCAAACCTACTACGCCCCCTATCGCCACAAATTTAGAAATTCCCCCCATCTTCTCTGCTCTTTAATTAAAATTTCTATCATTTCTGCCACTGCCCCACTCCCCCCTTCCCTTTTCAATCGATAGTGGGCGTGGTGTAAAATGTGATGATTGGCGTTTGCCGGGGCAAAAGTTCGTCCTGCCAATCGGAAAAGGGGTAAATCGTTGAAATCATCTCCAATAACTGCCACCTCTTTGTAACTTATCTCCATTGAATCGACAATATCTTCCAATACCACCGCTTTATTTTTTACCCCTTGCCGAATGAAATCAACTCCCAACTCTTTTCCTCTCCGCTCCACTTGGGAGGAGACTTTTCCAGTAATAATAGCTATTTTTCCCCCCAATTTTTTCCACGCCACCATCATCAATCCATCGTGAACATTGAACCCCCGCATCTGGTTTCCGTGTTCATCGTAATAGATTTTTCCATCGGTCAAAGTGCCGTCTACATCTACCACAATCAATTTGATCATAAAACTCCTTTGGTTGAGGGAACTCCTGCCCCTTCTCTGGGATAGATAGCTCTCCTCAAAGCCACACCAAACCCTTTAAAAGCCGACTCTACAATATGGTGGCGGTTTCTTCCCCGGAGATAGATAAGGTGGAGAGCAAATTTTCCATTGAAAGTTACCGATTTGAAAAACTCCTCCACCAGTTCCAAGTCAAACTCCCTAATTGCCCCTCCAATGGGAAGTTGGTAAACCAGATAGGGACGCCCACCAATATCTATATCCACTTCTACCCCCGCCTCATCTAAAATAGCAACTACATTGGCGAATCTCTCAATATTTTTGGCGGGGTAGAGGGCTTGAGCCAGTGCCTGTCCCAATACTATTCCCACATCTTCAACGGTGTGGTGGAAATCCACCTCCAAATCTCCCCGGGCGTCGATTATCAAATCTGTTCCACTATGTTTTGCAAAGGTTTCCAACATATGGTCGAAAAAGCCAATGCCGGTGGAGATTCTCCCTTCCCCCTTTCCCCGGAGTCGGAGTTTCAAATCTATGGCGGTCTCTTTGGTCTCCCGATATAGTTCTACCCATTTATTCAACCGGCACCCCTTTGATTTTCTCTTTTATTTCAAATTTTCGGAGGGCGTCCATAGATGGGAAAATCAGAATTACATTGTAAAGATACCCTTTTTTAATTAACTCCCCTTGATACCCCTTCTGTTGCATTTTTTTCAAGAGAGCCTCCCCATACTCTTTATGGCTAAAGGTTCCTATTTTCAGTTTTACTCCCCCTTTGGAGGCGGTTTTGGTTGTTTCCCTTTTCACCTTTTGGAGTTTCTCTTTTCCAGCATTAAAAGCAGATTGGGCACTTTTTACATTTTGATTCAATTGGGCACTCCCTTTATTGGAAGGGGTGTTTAACCGGTTGAGGGGAACCGCTCCTTTGGTGGGGGCATTTTTAGTAGTGGTTTTGGAATTGTTATGCCACCACGGAATTGGAATGGCAGATTTGATTTGACTAACCAACCCTTCAACTTTTTTCTGAATATACTCTTTGAATCTTTCCCACGCACTTTTCCGCTCCAAATGGGTATAAAGTTGTTGAAGGGAGGAGAGACCTGCAAATCCGGTTTCGGTTACACCCACCGGGGAGAGAATAGAAGCAACCCGTTTGGGAGGTTTATATCCGATAATCTGCAATTCCACCTCTCCAATCCCCTGTTTATCCAACCCCAGTGCTTTAGCCGCACTATAACTTAAATCGATAATCCTGTTTGCCACAAAGGGACCCCGGTCATTGACCAAGACCACGATACTTTTTTTATTGGCAAGGTTGGTGACCCGCACCACGGTTCCCAAGGGGAGGGTTTTATGGGCGGCGGTATAGTCATACATATTGTAAATTTCTCCACTGGCAGTGGGGCGGTTGTGGAAATCGGTTCCATACCAACTGGCAATTCCCCTTTCAGTCCAACCTAAAATAAGAATTTGCATTGGCATATAGAGATGTCCCCCTACTACATAGGGCGATTGAGATGGGGCAGTTGGTGGAATTTTTATCTCTTTGTGGATTGGGAATTCCCGTCCCTTAAAATCAACATTCCTCTGGGCACAGCCTCCAATCCAGACAAGGGTTAAAAGGAGAAGGGAAAGGGTTGTAAGTCGAGCAGCCATTTACTATCCTTTCGGAATAAAGAGATCCTGCTCCTCCTTTACAATCCCCTGTTTTACATCTTCAAATTGCTTGAAGAGTCGGGGTGAAAAATGGAACAGTTTAGTTATTTTACCACGGAAAAGCTTTTTCTTTCGATGGAAAGAGTTAAATGCATATTTCAAAGGAATTGCAACAATTTGTCCCGGTCTCAAGTGTCTCCCCAACTCTTTATTATAGGAGTAGAGTTCTTTGGTAGAAATACCAAATCTTTGGGCAATTTTATAGTAATTGTCCCCTCTTTTTACCACATATCGCAATACGCCTCTAACTTTTTTAACTGCAAATCTGGATTTAAATTTTGCCAATTTTTCATAAGGGATATAGAGGTGGGTTCGATAAGGGGGAGTTACATTTCTTCTCAATTGGGGATTCAACCGCTTCAATTTTTTATAGGAAATTCCTGTTAGCCGGGCGATTTTCCGGAGGGAAGTCCGGGTAGGTGCTTGAATCCGGGCGATGGAAGAGGGGGCATTGATATTGAGGAGAAAGGCGTATTTTTTACCCAAAAACTTCCGGTTGTTGAAAAGGAGATTGAGGGCAACCACTTTTCGAATGTAAGCCCGGGTTTCACTGGGAAGATATTGTCGCCGGGCGTTGGGTTGATATCGGAGAAGGTCCAAGAGGGTTATTTTAACATTCCGGAGTTTATTGTAGAGGGCAAATAGGCGATTAAAACTATTCTTTTTGTTGAGTTGGTAAGCCCGGATAATTTCCCTATATTGTCTAATTTTGGGATTATTTCTTCCCAATCTTTTTGCCAGTTTATCAACTTTTGCTCTAACTATTCCTTCAATAACCCTTCCTTCTCCCGCATTGTAAGCCATAATCACCAGATACCATTTCCCCAAAAGTTTGTGGAGATAGGAGAGATATTTAAATGCCACCCGGGTAGATTTGACCGGATCTTTTCTTTCATCAATATATCTATCAATTCTCAATCCATAATTTCGGGCAGTGGAAGGAATAAATTGCCAAATTCCGCGGGCTCCTTTGGAGGAGTAGTCGTTAACATTTAAAAGACTCTCTGTTACTGCAATATAGAAAAGACTTTTTGGCACTCTACTTTGGGCAATTTCTGCTCTAATCAGACCTATCGTCTCTTTTTCCCGTGCCAACTGCCGGAGAATTCCATCTCTTTTATCGGAAAAATAGCTATTATAAATTTTTCTCAAACCTTTATCCCGGAGAAACGATGGAGAGATATCCAAACTTCTCAATGTTTTCAAATTGGCGTGGGTTGCCAGTGACGCAAAAGCACCCTTCACCATTAAACTTGCCAGAAGAAAGATAGATGCAATCTTCTTTACCATTGGAAAATCCTTTTAGCGTTATTGGTGGTAATAGTTTCCACCTCTTCCCCTGACATCTTCCAGAGTTCCGCTATTTTGTCCCGAATCAACGGCAAATAAGCCGGTTCATTCCTTTTCCCCCGATAGGGGTGGGGTGCCAAATAGGGGGCGTCGGTCTCCAATACAACCTTCTCTTTTGGAATCTTTGGAAAGGCTTCCAATAGTTTGCGGGCATTTTTGAAGGTAATAATTCCCCCTATTCCGTAACTGAACCGGTCTTGATATTTGAGGAATTGAAGAACTCCGGTGAAGCAGTGGAAAACCCCTTCCACTTCCCGATGGGTCTCCACAATTTTGCAGGTATCCTCCACCGCATCTCTGGTATGGATAATTACCGGTTTTTTATACTCTTTTGCAATTTCCAACTGGCGGTGAAATAGTTGCCGTTGGAGGGCTCTCTCCTCTTCCCCTTTCCCCCAATAGTAATCCAACCCAATCTCTCCAACCCCAATACATTTGGGGTGGGTAATGTAATCGAGCAGATATTCATCTTTGTAGTTGGAGAGTTCCGACGGGTGAATTCCAACAGTGAAATAGATATTGGAATATTTTTCCGCCAAAGCTATAGCCTTTGGCAAATCCTCCGGAGATGCTCCGGGGTTAATAAATAGTTGGACTCCCACCTTTTGAGCCCTTTCTATAACCGACTCCACCTCCCCTTCATATTTGGAACTATCCAAATGGCAATGGGTGTCGACCATCATTTGAACCTCCTCCTACTGGACTATATCTGCTCGACTCTCACACTCAAATTGAAATTTTACCACATTGGGATTTAAAATCTATGGAGGTTATCGGAAAGTTTAGTTTAAGAAGGTGAAGGAAAGGGGAGAAATATTAAAAAATTTACTAATCGGTAAATATATTTCTGGAGGATTTTTTTAATATTTTTTTCTTTTTCTCCGGTGGAAGGAAACGGGAATTAATAAAAATTAAGAAAACCTCTTTTTAATCTCCACTTAACCTTTAAATTCCCTTAAAAAGTTTAAAATATTTAAATGCCGGTTTTTTTGCCCCTTTTGACTCAATAATTCCCCAATTTACTTCCGCTTTATTGAAATAACCAGTGTGTTTGGGGTCATCTATAAAATCCATTACATTAATCCCAACCAGTCCCGCACCTACTTCCATTGCCGGTAAAATCTGGGCAAAGGTTTGGTAGACCCGGGCTTGAATCTCTTCTCCCCCCTTTCCATAGGAGGAAATTGCCAGATAAGCTAAAAAGGTTGGTTTGTGATATTTGGCGTGGAGATAGGTGGCAAAAGCCCACGCCCGATAGGGGGTATTGAGAATCTGTTGGGGGGTATTTCGGGTAATTGCCCTCATCTCTTGGAAAGCGATGAAATCCGCATATTTGGAGCTTACTTTCAAAGAGGGTGCAAACTCCTCCCAATTTTCCGGGTCCCAAATTTTGTTGTAATCTCCAAAATCCCCGGGGCAGACCCCCACCTTAATATCTTTCACTTGGGATTTGAGATAGCGGATAGATTGGGCTTGGAGGATATCGAAAGCTCCACTCTTCTCCATTCCATTTTCATTATATTCGGGATTTAAAATAACGATTTTGGGACCCTTAACTTTCCGAAGATAGGTGGCAAATTTTTGAAGGGTTAAAAAGTAGCGTTTTTTGTGTTGTTTTACAAAAGAGGGCGAGATGTCATCGGCAAAATAGTAAAAAATATAGATTGGAATATATCCCGCTTTTACATACTGATTTACTTGATCTGCCGGATACCACTCCTCTTCCCAATCCCGGGTAATCCAGAGGGAAATTGCATTTACATTGGGGAGATTCTTTTTTAGAAAGTTAATAGGAAGGATATTTTTGGAGTATGGACAATTCCGTTCATAACTTACTCCCCCATTTTTGGTGGGGCAGACCGAAAAGGTGCCCACCCCAATCAGGAACTTGCCATAAAGGAGAAGTCCACTCCCCAAAAGTCCCAATTTCTTTATCATTTTTCAATCCCCAACACAATGGAGTATTTATAGTCGGCGGGAATATGTTTCACCCGGATATCGATAAAATGTTGATTGTTATCCCGTTTCACAATGGTAACTTGGTTCTTTTCTTTTCCAAAGGTAATAACCGCCGGCATTACAGAGGTAATATCTTTCAAATTGTTCCAGTAAACCCTAAAGGTAAGGTTGTTGACCGGTTCTTTGTTATTGTTAATTATTGCTATCTCCACTTGCCCTTTCATTGCGTTGATTTTATAGGAGATATTCCGCACCAATTCACTCCGGTGGGCAATATCCCGCCCTTTTAATACTGGGATATGGTGCTTTTTCAAATATTTGAAGTAATCGGCGATAACAGTAATATTAGTTCCATAAGAGAGTAAATGGGTATGGACACTCAAAGTATAAAGGGCATCTAAAGAGTGGAGAAAATGGGTTTCCCGGATAATTTGATTGAGAATCTCTTTTTTATTCCAGTTGAGTTCAATGAGATAGATATAATCATCGGTTCCGTGGCGGGGAAGAGTCCAGAGGGTTTTCCCATCAACTTCGGTGGGGTATGGGAAAAGTTGAGGTTTGGTTTTTTCCATTACATAAAGATAGCCGGCTTTAACCAATTCTTTATACATCTCTTTTCCAATCTCTTCCCGGGGTGGTCGGAAACCTACAACCTCATTTCTTCCGATAATTTTGTCCAAAATCTTTTTGGAACCGGCTATCTCTTTAATAATTTTGGGCATCGGTTCACCCATAATTTTGGTATGGCTATAACTATGGCTTCCAATTTCCACTTCCGGCAATTGGGCTGCTTCCCGGGTCAATTCAGGGTATCTCTCCGCCAATTTGGCTACACAGAAGGCGGTAACATTTATTTCATACTGGTGAGCCAGTGCCACAAAATGGGCTAAATTGGGGTATTTATATTCGGTATCTTCAGAAACAAATACCATATTGGGGTAATCCAAAAAGGGATAAGGGGAGATAGTAATAACATTCCGGAAATATGTAATTATGTTATCCATAAACATTGTAAAGTAGTTTTTATCCAGTTCCA
>PUXY01000143.1 GCA_009659955.1 Campylobacterota bacterium
TCTATTTGGGATTTGGGGTAACCCCGGAAAATGCCGATAAAAAAGCCCGGTTGGTCGATGGGGTAATAGTGGGAACTGCTTTGGTAAAAGAACTCCTAAAAGACGACCTCTCCCCCTCCCAACAATTGGAAAATATTGTCCAAAAAGCCCGGATTATTAAAGAAAAGGTGGCGGAGGTATTGTAGGGGAGAAAGGGGTTAGGAGGTTAAACTCTCTCTTCTATCCCTTCCACTGGGAGGAGGAATTGGTTGAGATGATCCAGAACCACAAAGGCGTTTTCAATTTTTGGATTTAAGATTTGAGACCATTTGAACCATTTGGGTTTGTGGAGGGGGTTGATAAGGCAACAATCGTTTCTCTTTTTCAACTCCAAAACCCCATTGGTGTGGTAGTCTACAAACCGGACATTTTTCATTCCGTAAATTTTAATAAAGTGGTTTATATAGGATTTCAATTGGCGATAATCGTGCTCTGGATCCCCATTGATAAAGGTGAGGGGCTTTTTCAATTGGAAACTTAAATCGAAAATTACCGGGATTATCTCTTTCAAATAGTTGGGTTGCAGAAAAACTACCAACTCTTTTACATTTTTCAAACTCCATTTCCCCTGTTTCATAACTGGAATTTTCAGATGGAAAAAGTCTCGGCTATATCGGTAAAAGAACCGGTTGGAAGTTAAAATTAGTCCCACATCTTCTTTGGTTGCCCGTTGGAGCATATCCCGATAGGTAATATCGGGGTCGTAATAGGTGTAAATATCCACCGTTGGGTCTTTATGGTAACTATAAATCCGCGTCAGACTATAGTTGAAAGTTGGGTTGATAATCCGGATAAAGAGTTTCCGGTTTTGGAGCCGTTTGTGGAGGTAAAAGGCGGAGTTGAGAAGGGTCAAAATATCCCTTCTCTCCATATTTGCCATATCCAGAATTAGGAGGATATTGTTCCCATAGGGGACTGGAAAACTTCCAATCTGCTCTTTTATCTGGCGGAATAGAATCTCCAAATGGTTGGGGTTTCCCACCAAAAGTAACCGGTCGTGGGGGAGAATTACTATTCTCTTATTGGGAATTATCGGTTTATTTCTCCGATAGATTAGAGCAACCCGTGCCCGGCGGGGGTTGTAGATGGTGGCAGCCTGTTTGTAGACAAATTGGGAGCCGGGGGGGACTTCCACCTCCATAATCTCCCCCTGCCCCAACCCGATATCCCGGGCGACGGTAGGAACTCCGGGGATAGCATCAATCAGTTTATGGATAACCAACTGGGGCACATCAATCAGTTCCACATTGGAGGGGAAATTCCTCTTCTCCCCCCAATAGTTTACAAAGGTAATAATGGCAAAGGGATCTTCCACCAGTTGGTCTAAAATATGGAAGGCTTTAATTTTATGTTTAACGGCAATAATAATTTTGTTATATTCCCGTTGGAGGAGTTTTTTATATTGGGTATCGAAAAATTCAAACTTATAGAATCGGAATCTCCTCTCCCCCCGGACTTCCGAAGGGATAAATTTCTCCTCCTCATAGATAATATCATACTGCCCCAAACTTTTGTAATGTTGGGCAATTTCCCGGATTAACTCCTTTCCTTCAATACTGCCGGTAAAAATTAGGACTTTATAGAGATAATGCCCCTTCCCTTTCCTATCTATCGGTGCCATCTACTCTGCCTTTTACTGGAATTTTACTTTTCTAATCTTATCTGAAATTTTACTCTCTCCCTTTGGTGGGAGGGGAGGCGGTTTTGACTACAATTACACCGATTCAACTTTGGAGGGTGAAAGAATGGAGTTTAAAATTTTAGCCCGGAACGGGGAAGCCCGGCGGGGGGTAATAAAAACTGCCCATAGCACCATCGAAACCCCGGTTTTTATGCCGGTGGGAACTGCCGGGGCAGTCAAAAGTTTGGATAGGGAGGACCTCCTCCAGTTGGGGGCGGAGATAATTTTGGGAAATACCTACCATCTCTATTTGAGACCGGGGGATAAAATAATCGCCCAATTGGGGGGACTCCATAATTTTACCGCTTACCCCAAAAGTTTTTTGACCGATAGTGGAGGGTTCCAAGCCTTCAGTTTGGGGGAGAATGTCAAATTTACTGAAGATGGAATCCTTTTCCGGAGCCATATCGACGGCTCCCCCCACTTTTTTACTCCTGAAAAGGTTATCGATATCCAATATAACCTCAATTCCGATATTATGATGGTTTTGGACGATTTAATCCCCCTCCCCAACACCCGGGAGAGAATCGCCCTTTCGGTAGATAGAACTACCCGTTGGGCGGAGCGGAGTTTGAGACACCACCTCAACCGGGGGGGGAAAAATGCCCTTTTTGCCATTGTTCAAGGGGGAATTGATCCGGAATTTCGGAAGAGGTCGGCGGAGGGGTTGACCGGAATAGAGATTGAGGGGGTTACCTTTGATGGGTTTGCCATCGGGGGGTTGAGTGTAGGGGAAGAGAGCCGGGAGATGTATCGGACAATCTCCTTCACCACCCCCCTTCTCCCGGAGGAGAAACCCCGCTATTTGATGGGGGTTGGGCGTCCGGAGGATTTGGTGGAGGGGGTCTATCGGGGGGTAGATATGTTCGACTGCATAATGCCGACCCGGAACGCCCGGAACGGGTATCTTTTCACCTCCACCGGGGTGGTGCGGATAAAGAATCGGAAATACCGGTTGATGGAGGAGCCAATTGAAAAGGGGTGCAGTTGCTACACCTGCCAAAGATATAGCCTTGCCTATCTCCACCATCTCTATCGGGCAAAGGAGTTGACCTACTACCGATTGGCAACCCTCCACAACCTCCACCACTATTTGAGGTTAATGGAGGAGATGAGGTCGGCAATTTCCACTGGAAAATTGGAGGAGTGGCGGAGGGAGTTTTATCGGAAGTTGGGGAAACCGGTGCCTCCGGTGGAGGTGTAGAGGGCAAAATAGGAGGGCAAAATATTAGAAATCAACAAAAAGGGAAAAAAGAGGAGAGAAGGGGAGAAACCCCCGCCGGAGGGGTGGCAAAAAGGCTATTTTCAATGGCAAAGGGGGGAGGAAGGGAGTTGGTAAATTGATGAATACTACTTGAAGATGAGGAAAATGTCGATATATCAGGGGAGGAGGGGAGTTGATAAATTGATAAAAAGGGGAGGGGGAAGTGAAAAGAGAAAAAGGAAGTGGGGGAAGATAAAAGGTGCAGGGAAGGGGTAGGGTTTAAAAGGGTTGAAGAAGGGGAGTGCAAATGGGGAAGGCTCCATTTTGGAAGGGAGAGGGAGGCTCAACGGGATTGGTTGAAGGGGAGAAAAAAGGGAGAAACAATAGAAAAAAGGAAAAATAAAGGGAGAAACAAAGGGGAAAGAAAAAGGGGAGAGAAGAGAAGGGAAAGATAGAGACAGAGAGGGAGAGAAAAAGGAGGAGGTAAAATTGTGAAAAAGGACACACTCTCGGAAAAGGAGTCTTTTCTCCCATTGGGGGAGAGGGTAGAAAGGGGTGTAACCGGCAAAATAGCCGGAAAAATAGGGATTCTCCCAAAGGGAGAAGCAAGTAAAGCTTGTTTCCACCGTTGGAGAGAGACCCTTTCCCTCTTCTCCTCCCTCCCTTTTTACCTCTCCCCTTTCCCCTCTCCCGATTTTTTCCAATCACTCCCCCTTTCCCTTTTCAAAATTCAAAAAAAGTAGTGGAGAATAGTAAAAATGGGACTCTACTTTTTCCTTTTCGATTTTGATGGCAATTTCTATCTAAAGGAGGTCTCCAAACTCCAAAATATCTATTTCCAAACGCCCCTCTTCTCTACCACCCCTCCCCCGGTGGAAAAGCCCCTTCCTACTCCCTATCTGAAAAAGTTTCCCATCTCCTACTCCCACTATCTCCACGCTTTCCGGGAAGTTCAGAGGGAGATTTCCAAGGGAAATACCTATCTGCTCAATCTCACCTTTCCCACTCCAATTGAGACCAACTACACCCTCTCCCAAATCTACCACCGCACCGATGCCCCCTTTAAACTCCTCTTCAAAGATAAATTTGTCTGTTTCTCCCCTGAAAGATTTGTAAAAATTGAGGGAGACCAAATCTCCACCTACCCAATGAAGGGGACGATTGATGCCCAAATCCCCGATGCCCGCCGGAAAATTTTGGAAAATCCCAAAGAGATGGCGGAGCATTTGATGGTGGTAGACCTCCTCCGGAACGATTTGGGAATTATCGGCAAAAGGGTGCGGGTGGAAAAGTTCCGATATATCGACGAAATTTATGCCGGCGACCGGAGATTACTCCAAGTAAGTAGCAAAATCACCGCCCAACTCCCCTCCGATTGGCACCGCCACTGGGTAGACCTTCTCCGGCAACTTCTCCCTGCCGGCTCCATCTCCGGCACCCCAAAACGGAAAAGTGTGGAGATTATCCGCCGGGTTGAGGGGTATGAAAGGGGTTACTACACCGGAATTTTTGGGGTGGTAGACCCGGAGGGGAAAAGGTTGGAGAGTGGAGTAATTATCCGGTATATAGAAAAGACCCCCACCGGACTGGTTTACAAAAGTGGAGGGGGTATTACCTCCGACTCCAACCCGGAGGAGGAGTATCGGGAACTCCTCCAAAAAGTCTATTTTTAGCCTTCTTTCTATTCAATTTTTTTCTATTTTAATTATTCCCCCCTTTCCAGAGGAAGAGGGAGAAAAGTAGTTTCTACATTTCCCACTCTTTTTTATAGATGGGACCTTTGGGGGTTAAAGTGGAAGAGTAAAGATAGACTTGAAAGGGAAATTTTATGGAGGGAAGAGAGGAGTTGAGCTCCTCTATTTTCCGGAGAAGTTGGGGAGTTGGAGGGGTTTTGAGTCGGGCTAAAGTGATATGGGGACGGAAAGGGCGATTTAAAATTTGGGGATTGATCCTCTCCCCCTTCTCCCCAATCAATTTTTGATAAATCTGGGAAATTTGAGGGTGGAGGGCTTCCAAATAGAGAATCCTATTTCCCAAAATTCCGATTTTTCCAGTTGCAATTTCCCCCTCCGGTTTGGGAAGGCGGATTTTCCACTCTTCCGGTTTGTCATTTCCGATAAAAAGGTGGGTCAAATGGAGATTAAACCCTTCAACCCATTTCCCTTTTAAAAGGGGAGAGAGAGCCCTTTTTATTTGGAGATAGAAAGGGAGCTCCACGGGCGTAGCTACAAAAAGTCTCTTTTCCCCCGGTTTGGGAAGGGAGGCGGGAGATTTTTTGCCTTTCCGGGGGTTTTTATAAACTTTTCCATATTCTCCATACTTCTCGCCCCTCTTTCCACTCCTCTTTGGGGAAAAATTTTCCTTGTTGGAGGGTCGATTTTCCTTTGCCACTTTTTTCTCCTCATTTTTCCAAAAATTGGGGACTTAAAATTTGATTTAAAAGGGAAAAGAAGTTTAAACCCCTTCCCAATTTTCAGGGGAGGGGGAAGTAGAGGAAATTTTTTGCTTCTTTTCCTCTTCCCTCCCCTCTCCCCCGCCTCCAACTCCCCCGCTTTCCCCCCTCAATTCAACGAAAAAACCTAAATCAAATAATCTATTTCGGGAGCAATCAAATCTTCAAACCGCTCCCGTCGCCGGATAAGCCGGATTTTTCCATTTTCCAAAGCTATTTCCGGCACCCGGGGGCGGGAGTTGTAGTTGCTTGCCATTGTAAAGCCGTAGGCTCCGGCGGAGTGGACTACAATCAAATCCCCCGGTTTGGTTGGGGGGAGTGGGACATCTTTCCGGAGAAAATCTCCACTTTCACAAACCGGTCCCACAATATCCGCCGGCTCCGGCTCCCCATCTTCTCCCCCAATCAACTCAACTTTGTGGTAGGCTTGATAGAGGGAGGGGCGGATTAAATCGTTCATTGCCCCATCTACAATTACAAATCTCTTCTCCCCATTCCGCTTTTCGTAGAGCACCCGGGTCAAAAAGTAACCCCCATTCCCCACCAAAAACCGCCCCGGTTCACAAATAATGGTCAAATCCAGACCCGAAAGGGTGGAGAGGATAGCTTGCCCATAGTCGTAAGGGTCGATTGGGGTTTCATCTTTGTAGACAATCCCCAAACCTCCCCCCACATCGAAAAATCGAATATCGATATTTACACTTTTGAGACTCCGCACCAAATCCGCCACAATTTGGGAGGCTTCCCTAATCGGCTCCAGTTGGGTCAACTGGCTTCCGATATGGAAATGGATTCCCACCGGCTCCAGATGGGGGGATTTGTGGGCGTAAAGGTAGAGCTTTTTGGCGGTTTCAATATCTACCCCAAACTTATTTTTACTCAACCCGGTGGAGATGTATGGGTGGGTTTTGGGGTCAATATTGGGGTTGACCCGCACCGAAATACGCGCCGGTCTCCCCCGCTTTTTGGCTATCTCCTCCACCCGTTGTAACTCCCCTTCACTCTCCACATTTATCATTAAAATATCCAGTCTCAAAGCCTCCTCTATTTCGTCGTCCCGTTTCCCCACTCCACTGAAAATAATTTTGTATTTATCTACCCCCGCCAACAACGCCCGTTTAATTTCCAGAATCGAAACACAATCGGCTCCACTCCCCAACTGGGCAAAATGTTTTACTACACTCAAATTGGAGTTGGCTTTGACCGCATAGGCGATAATCGATTTCCGGGCTTTGAAAGCGTTTTTAAGCTTCAAAAATTGTTCCCGGAAATGGTCAAAATCGTAAAGATAAAGGGGGGTTCCAAACTCTTGGGCAACCCGGTTCCAATCGATATTTACTCCACTCATAGGTTAGCTCCTTAAAATTTTGTAGACCACCCCTACTCCTCCCATCAACGGGGGGAGAGCCAAAAGATAGATTGGTAAAACCCCCTGTTTTGTAAATTTGAAGAGGAGTAGCTCTATGCCCCAAATAAGCACCCCTAATAGTGCAAATTTTATCATAAAAAGGGGGAGATTTCCGGTTCGGGTTTGGAGGGGGGCGGAGAGGAAAGTAAAAATTATCATTACCAAAACCAATAGCGGGGTAAAAATTTTAAAAAAGACAATTCCCAAAATTACATTCACATCTAAATTTTTGAAATATTTGAGGGCATAGTAGGCGTCGGTAAAGGAGATTGTGTCCACCGATTTGAGATTGTAGACAACTTTCGGTTTAAACGCCTCCAAAAAGTGGTAATTTTTAACCACTTTCCGCTCCATTTTCTCCGGGGTGATGGTGGTAATATTTGCCTCCGGTGCCACCCACCCGTTGGACTCCTCTTGATACCGGGCGATTTTGGCGGAAATTACTTTGGTGAGCCGATTTTGGGGGGAGAGATAGAAGATATTTATATCCTCCGCCTTTCCCACCATCGGATTCAGTTTCCTGATAGAGATAATCCGCCCATTCCATTTGAGGAAGTAGCTATCTTTACTCCAACTTCCACCCCCGTGGAGGATAGCCTTTGCCTTTTCAATGGAGTAGGTAAATTGGGTGGAGTCCAAAACATAAAAAAGGAGAGTTACCCCGGCACCGATTGCCAAAATCGGTTTCAAAAGGTCTATCTGTTGGAGACCGCCACTATAGAGGGCAACCAGTTCATTCCTGCGGATAAGTTGGTAAATGGTCAAAAGAAACCCAAAAAGGAGAGCCAAAGGGTAGAGGAAGTCAACCCCGTAGAGGAAAGTGTAATATCCATAGAGGATTTGGAGGTTGGAGGAGTTGGGGAGGTGGGAGTAGTGCCCTACAATATCAACCAAAAGATAGAGAAGGGAGATGGAGGTTAAAATTAAGAGAAAATTTTTGCCGTAAATTTTGAAAAGATACCGGAAATAGAGTTTGGGTAAAAACCTCATCTTCCCCCCCCTTGGGCGGAACTTTTCCCCTCCAATTGGGATTGGGGTTTTGGGTTGGATTGGCACCCCTTTCGACTATATTTGGAGGGGGCTTTTTCAATCTCCTTTACCGCCTTTTCAATTACCGGAAAGAGGGGGAGAATACACTCCTCCAACTCCTTTGGGTCAAAATTCCCCAAAACATAACTGACAACTTCCCCTTTCCGGAGGGGGCGTCCCACCCCAATTCTGACCCGCCAATAATCCTTTCCGATGTGGGCGTCTATCGATTTTAAGCCGTTATGCCCCCCGGCACTCCCCCCCCGTTTAAATTTCAACTGCCCCGGTTGAAGGTCGATATCGTCGTGGATTACAATAATTTGGGAATTGTCCAATTTGTAGAAATTTTTGACCAACTCCACACTCTCCCCACTCAAATTCATAAAAGTTAAGGGCTTGAGCAGAAGATACTCCCCACTTTTAAACAACTCTCCCTTAAATTTACTCCCCACCTTTCCGGCTCCCCACTTTTCTATCAAATAGTCCACCGCCATAAACCCAACATTGTGTCGGGTTAACGCATATTTGGGACCCGGGTTTCCAAGCCCAACTATCAATTTCATTCCAATTCTCTCCTTTCTTTACGCCCTCTCCTCGCCCCGATTGTAGAGTAGATTTTAACCAAATAAACTCTATTTTTTGTATAATTCAGAAGCTCTTCCAATCAGTTTCACCAAATCCAGAGCAAAAGGATATCAATTGGGTAAAGTGAAAGAGCTACTCTCTTTGGTAGCCAATGAAAAAGGATTGGATTTTGAAGAGGTTAAAAAAGCTTTTGAACGGAGTGTAATTAGAAGTGCCAAAAAAATTTTGGGAGAAGATGCAGAAATTGAGGTAGATGTTGGAGATGATTTGAAAATTTATCAAGTTTTCCAAGTAACCAATAGCGATGAAGCCTATGACCACCCCAACCGCTACCTCTATCTGGACGAAGCCCAAGAGTTGGACCCGGAAGTGGAGTTGGGAGATACTATAAAAATTCCGATAGATATCGGAGAGTTGGGGAAAAGGGGTGCCTACAATTTTCAACGGGAGTTTGAACGGGAGATAATTAGACTTTTGGAAAATGAAATTTACCGGAAACTCCTCTCCAAATTGGGGACAATTATCTCCGGGGAAGTTATGAAAGTCGACAACGACGGAAATACTTGGGTCGATTTGGGACAGGTAAAGGGGGTTTTACCCCTCCGAAACCGAATCAAAGGGGAGGAGTTTAAACCGGGGGATAGATTGAAAGCCCTCCTCCGGTATGTCAACTTTACCCACCGCCGGGGAATTACCATCGAATTGAGCCGAACCTCCCCCAAATTCCTTGAAAGATTGATTGAACAGGAGGTCCCCGAAGTAAAAGATGGATTGGTAAAAATCGAAGGAATTGCCCGAATTCCCGGAGTCAGAGCCAAAGTAGCAGTAACCTCCCTCTCCCCCAAAATTGAACCAGTAGGGGCAGTTATCGGAAAAAATGGAACCCGAATCAACGCCGTTGCCAACGAAGTCCGGGGGGAAAATATCGATGTTTTGGAGTATTCTCCCAATATCGAAGTCTACATCGCCCGGGCACTTGCCCCGGCAATTGTCAAAAGCGTAAAAGTGGATAAAGGAAAAGGGGTCGCCTATGTTGAGGTAGATAAAGACCAAGCCCCCAAAGCTATCGGAAAAAAGGGGAGCAATATCACCCTTGCCAGTATGCTTACCAAATACCGGATTGAACTGGTAGATAGCGAAGAGAAAAAGAAAAAAGACCTCTCCAAACTGGAGAATCTTTTCAAAATTTAATCTCTTCTATTTTCTCTTTTTCACCCCCTATTTTTTATAAAATTTTCAAATCAATCTTGCACCCCAATGGGTTAGCGTATTTTATTGAGGTAATTAAATTTGGAGCCTACTTATTATTTAAACTCCCAAGCCGTGAAATATTGGATTTTGAAATGTGCACTCTTTTCGCAACCTCTTTTTGGGTTAATCCCCTTTTCAATCTTGTTTGAAGCAATTGTTTTTTAATTTCAAAAATCGGTTTTAACTCTTCCTACTCCTTTTTTATTTCAGGCATAAAAAGAGCCTTTTCTTTAAATTTATCAAAAGTTCCCATTTTCAACCCCCTTTGTAACTACTAACCTAAAGTAGGACGGAGTTGTTAATTTACTTTAAGTTTAGTTCCGTTTCTTTTCCAAACCCGCCCTTCTATGGCACCCCATCGGAGAGATTTTACCCCCATTTCTGGGAAAGTTCTTCCTTTTTTTCACCCTTTGGAAAAAACTTGCCCCCATTGCGTTGAAAAGAAATTGCCCCAAAATGGACACACTCTCCCAATTTCATTTGAAAATTTGGAGTAGATCTATTTTTCTCTTTCGGAAGTCTCTCCATTTTGTCCGATCTGGAGAAAAAAGTTGGAAAGAGTGAGTTGAAAGCAGATGAGGTAGCATCTCCCAACCCGACCGAAAAGCCTCTCAATCCCCGGAGGGTTCGGTTGAAAGAGGAACAATGAATCTGGGGACAGCTAAATTTATAGTGTTTCAATCCCCGGAGGGTTCGGTTGAAAGTCTCGGGGTTGCTCCTGATGGTCGAGCTATCGCTATGTTTCAATCCCCGGAGGGTTCGGTTGAAAGCACTCCATACCAGTCCGTCCCAAAGGGAACAAAAAAGGTTTCAATCCCCGGAGGGTTCGGTTGAAAGAGTTTATAACGGAATTATATAATATATCATATAAAGGTTTCAATCCCCGGAGGGTTCGGTTGAAAGAATTTCGCCGAGTTCGCTTATTGCGAAATATAGTTTGTTTCAATCCCCGGAGGGTTCGGTTGAAAGGATAAGAGTTATCGGAAATTTTGAAACCCCAATCCCGAAATTTCGGAATTGTCCAACCT